>NZ_JBQSVL010000251.1:0-203 GCF_052376215.1 Psychrobacter sp. AOP7-B1-24 | reverse complement strand
CGTGAGTTGGTGCTAAATTCTCTGATCCACAGCCTGGAATTTAACTCAGTAAAATAATTATAGAAAAAGGATCAATTGACCTTGACCCAAGCTCAAACAAGCGTATAATGCCACCCAGTCGAAAGGGAAGGCGTTTAGAATGAGTAATAAAAAGCCTACTCAAAATAAATAAAATAACTTCTTGACTAACAGAATAAAGCGTC
>NZ_JBQSVL010000250.1:0-206 GCF_052376215.1 Psychrobacter sp. AOP7-B1-24 | reverse complement strand
TAGTGGCATAATTAAATTGGACAACTGCTAAGAGGCTATACTAACCCAAAGAAGGAAAATAGTATGACCAACAAACGCAACCAATATACCCGAGAATTTAAATTAGAAGCGATTAGCTTAGTCACTGATCACAACCGCACCATACCTGATGTGGCAAGCTCACTGGGTATTGGCAAATCTACCCTGCAGAAATGGCTGAGTCAGTA
>NZ_JBQSVL010000249.1:0-223 GCF_052376215.1 Psychrobacter sp. AOP7-B1-24 | reverse complement strand
TCTTCAATAATATTCCTCGAAAACAGAACACTAAGTCCACCAATAACCATATGGACTGGCACTTGTACAAGGCTCGACACTTAGTAGAAAATGCTTTTGCTAAGTTAAAAAACTACAGGGCGGTTGCAACTAGATTTGATAAGCTCAAGCAAAGTTATGAGAATACGGTGGCTCTCGCTTGTGCCTATCTTTGGCTGAAACTTTGAATGTTCAACACGCCCTA
>NZ_JBQSVL010000248.1:0-227 GCF_052376215.1 Psychrobacter sp. AOP7-B1-24 | reverse complement strand
ATTAGATACTTTCCAGCCAACGATAGCGCGAGCAAACACATCAATAATAAAAGCGGTATACACCCAGCCGCTTGTCGTCTTGATATAGGTAAAATCTGCAACCCATAGTTGGTTAGGACGATGAGCATTAAAGTTACGATTGACTAAGTCATCAGCGCGCTTTTGGTCGTCACGGCTGTTGGTGGTAATCTTGCCTTTGCCACGCCAAACGCCTTGTAGGCCATACT
>NZ_JBQSVL010000247.1:0-228 GCF_052376215.1 Psychrobacter sp. AOP7-B1-24 | reverse complement strand
AACAGACAGCGCCACCATCCTTGATGAAGATGCAACGGACGGCACCCTAAGCGAGGGTGACAAACCGAGCGTGACGGTGAGCGATGCCGCCGCCACAGAGGGCGATACCCTAGTGCATAGCGTCACCATTAATGGGGTGACCGAAGCGGATGTGACTTATGACTTTGCGCTAACAAACGGCACTGCCACCGATACCGATGATTACAGCAGCGACCCTGCAGATCTTAC
>NZ_JBQSVL010000246.1:0-233 GCF_052376215.1 Psychrobacter sp. AOP7-B1-24 | reverse complement strand
GTGACGGTATCAATGACAGGTGCCGTTGGTGCCACCGTGTCCACATTGATGTCTTTGGTCACAGGGGTACTGAGATTACCAGCCCCATCTGCAGCGGTAGCGGTTAGGGTTTCAGCCCCTTCGCCCATGGCTGCTACATCAGCGGCAACCACTGCCACACTCCAGTTGCCATCGGTATCAACCGTCGCTGGTTGACCGATCTGATCACCGGCTGCATTGGTCAAGGTGATGGT
>NZ_JBQSVL010000245.1:0-233 GCF_052376215.1 Psychrobacter sp. AOP7-B1-24 | reverse complement strand
ACACCTTACGCTTATTCACCGCCGTTCGAATCACACTGTTTAGCGACTCTATCGCATTGGTGGTATAAATCGCTCTTCTGATGTCTTTAGGATAACCAAAGAACACCGTTAAGCCCTCCCAGTTATTGCGCCAAGACTTGATGACATGCGGGTACTCTTTACCCCATACTTCATCAAAGTGCTCAAGGTTGGCCTCTGCCATCTCAAGCGTATCAGCACCGTAGATGGCCTTT
>NZ_JBQSVL010000244.1:0-236 GCF_052376215.1 Psychrobacter sp. AOP7-B1-24 | reverse complement strand
TAGTATTAGGTATGATTTTTGATAAGGATGGTATAAGTCTATACTTTGTTGTATTTATCCTTCTCACCTCAACGCTTTTTGCTCTTTTCTATGTTGTATTAAGACGTCTTAGCCGAGAACTGTTTACCTACACCTATTTCCCCGTTCGTTTTAATCGTAAAGACGGCAAAGTCTACGTCATCGGTGCCAATAAAAAAGTAGAAACCTATGACTGGGGTAGTCTAAAGATACAAATG
>NZ_JBQSVL010000243.1:0-249 GCF_052376215.1 Psychrobacter sp. AOP7-B1-24 | reverse complement strand
ACGCTGTACACTTTCCTTAAAGGTTTCTTTACGCTGATGGACGGGGAAAATATGACGGATACTACTGGCTACCTCAGCGAGTTCGCTATCATCTTTGGCAGACATATAGCGATTAACAAACTCAAAATGACCGTATAGTGCCTCATCTATATCAAGATAACGAAAAGGCAGACTAAAAGTGCGTTGGATAATGCCCTTGTCATCCACATCGCAGCAGCGGATATCCCAAGGTGCATTGGCATCGGTCTG
>NZ_JBQSVL010000242.1:0-260 GCF_052376215.1 Psychrobacter sp. AOP7-B1-24 | reverse complement strand
GCTTCATTAATCGCTCTACGGTACACCGAGCAATACATAATCCTTCTGCTTTCATCTGCTGCCAGACTTTACGCGCACCGTAACGGCATTTGCTATCCTGCCAAATACGTTTAATCTCACCGATGTAATAGTCGTCATGCTGACTGCGCAGTGAACGCTTGTGTGGGTTGTCGCTTAAGTCTTGAGCACGATAATAAGTTGACGGGGCAATCGGTAGGACTCTACAGATCAGCTCGACCCCATAAAGGTGTTTATTGTCA
>NZ_JBQSVL010000241.1:0-260 GCF_052376215.1 Psychrobacter sp. AOP7-B1-24 | reverse complement strand
GCTTCATTAATCGCTCTACGGTACACCGAGCAACCTTTAACCCGTCAGCTTTCATCTGCTGCCATACTTTACGCGCACCGTAACGGCATTTGCTGTCCTGCCAAATACGTTTAATCTCGCTGAGATAATAGTCGTCATGCTGACTGCGCAGTGAACGCTTGTGTGGGTTGTCGCTTAAGTCTTTAGCACGATAATAAGTTGACGGGGCAATCGGTAGGACTCTACAGATCAGCTCGACCCCATAAAGGTGTTTATTGTCG
>NZ_JBQSVL010000240.1:0-260 GCF_052376215.1 Psychrobacter sp. AOP7-B1-24 | reverse complement strand
ATTGCCGATACTTTTATATTGGTCGATCACAACCATCTCAATCAGCACTACCGTGCCACCCATATCGTACACTTAGCACGCAACAGTTTGGCACACGTGACAGGTCTGACCATCAGTCGTCGCCACCATGAACGTCATGCCTCAACATTAGAAGCAGGTATTCACTTAACCCAGCTGCGTCTGATTACCGCAGACACACCATGGGTGGGTAGCTTATATAGCAAACGCGTGCTACCGCCAATGACTGGTATCACAGATGC
>NZ_JBQSVL010000239.1:0-265 GCF_052376215.1 Psychrobacter sp. AOP7-B1-24 | reverse complement strand
AGATAAAAGTAATAGGGTTGCCATGAGCATCAACCGCTAAATGAATCTTGGTGGCACGTCCTGCCACACTTTTACTAATGGCTTGTTCTACCTCATTGCCACCATTACTGTGCTGATGTGCTTTAATATGTGTGCCATCGATAAACACCCATTCACAGTCTGAGTCTTTAATTAATAAAGCAAACAGTGCAATCAATTTATTGCTACGAAACCAGCGCTGATAAGCCTTGTAGACGGTATTAGGCTTACCAAAGTAAGGTGGCAG
>NZ_JBQSVL010000238.1:0-265 GCF_052376215.1 Psychrobacter sp. AOP7-B1-24 | reverse complement strand
TTGCCACCTTATTTTGGTAAGCCTAATACCGTCTACAAGGCTTATCAGCGCTGGTTTCGTAGCAATAAATTGATTGCACTGTTTGCTTTATTAATTAAAGACTCAGACTGTGAATGGGTATTTATCGATGGCACGCATATTAAAGCACATCAGCACAGTAATGGTGGCAATGAGGTGGAACAAGCCATTAGTAAAAGTGTGGCAGGACGCGCCACCAAGATTCATTTAGCAGTTGATGCCCATGGCAACCCTATTACTTTTATCC
>NZ_JBQSVL010000237.1:0-277 GCF_052376215.1 Psychrobacter sp. AOP7-B1-24 | reverse complement strand
ATGAGATCCGCAGGGTCGCTACTGTAATCATCGGTATCGGTGGCGCTGTTACCCGCCAAGTCAAAGTCATAAGTCACATCCGCTTCGGTCACCCCATTAATGGTGACGCTATGCACTAGGGTATCGCCCTCTGTGGCGGTGGCATCGCTCACCGTCACGCTCGGTTTGTCACCTTGGTTAACGGTGCCGTCGGTTGCATCTTCATCAAGGATGGTGGCACTGTCACTGGCGGTGCC
Organism: Psychrobacter sp. AOP7-B1-24; assembly: GCF_052376215.1. Classification (NCBI taxonomy): domain Bacteria; kingdom Pseudomonadati; phylum Pseudomonadota; class Gammaproteobacteria; order Moraxellales; family Moraxellaceae; genus Psychrobacter; species Psychrobacter sp. AOP7-B1-24. The sequence continues at coordinate 41 of NZ_JBQSVL010000237.1, read as the reverse complement.
AATGGTGGCATTAACGGGACTACTGATGCTCATGCTAAAGG
>NZ_JBQSVL010000236.1:0-283 GCF_052376215.1 Psychrobacter sp. AOP7-B1-24 | reverse complement strand
GTGAATGCTGATACTATCCGTGGTAAAGAAAATGCTCATCGTATTATCAAGGCCATCAACGAAGCAGGAAAGCCATTAGCTGTTATTTGTCATGCTCCTTGGGTGCTAATCAACACAGGTATTGCTAAAGGTAAAACACTTACTGCCTATCCTACGCTTCAGACGGATTTAGAAAATGCTGGTGCAAAATACGTAGATAAAACAGTGCAAGTGGATGGTAATCTTATTACTTCGCGTAACCCAGACGATATTTCCAATTTTGTTGATGCTATAGATAAAGTAC
>NZ_JBQSVL010000235.1:0-300 GCF_052376215.1 Psychrobacter sp. AOP7-B1-24 | reverse complement strand
AAGCGTTCACAGCGTAGTCAGCATGACGATTTCTATCTAAATGAAATCAAACGTATTTGGAAGGACAGCAAATGCCGTTATGGTACTCGTAAAGTCTGGCAACAGTTGAAAGCAGAGGGTATACATCCTGCACGCTGCACTGTAGAGCGTTTAATGCGTCAGCATGGAATGCAGGGTATTTGGCGAGGTAAAGGTAAGATAACGACTAAGTCTCGTGACGATCAAAAGCGTGCTGATGATTTGGTTAATCGTAACTTTAATGCCCATCGCCCTAACCAACTATGGGTTGCTGATTTTACC
>NZ_JBQSVL010000234.1:0-304 GCF_052376215.1 Psychrobacter sp. AOP7-B1-24 | reverse complement strand
TGAACTGACCCCCAAATGTTGGACGGTTTAAGTTTATATCAAGGACTGAGTTCTGTACTGCACAGGACTCAGTCCTTTTAGTTTCACTTGAATACGCTCATGATTGTAATAGTGCATGTACTCATGAATCTGTTGTTCTAACTCCTCAATCGTTTGAGGCTTTTCAATATAAATTGTCTCACACTTTAATGTCCCGAAGAACCCTTCCATCAGTGCGTTATCTAAGCAATTGCCTTTTCTGCTCATACTTTGCTTAATACCATGCTGTTTAAGCACCTGTCCAAACTGTCTCATTTGATAATGC
>NZ_JBQSVL010000233.1:0-306 GCF_052376215.1 Psychrobacter sp. AOP7-B1-24 | reverse complement strand
CTGAAAACAGCTAAGAAGCTAAGAGCCCGTCTTAAACAACTGAAAGTCAGCTATGGCTCTATTAGCATGGATAACTGGGATAGCTTTATAACCGCATTCAAGCCTGACAAGAAACAAATCGGCAAGCAGCATACGGTAGGCATAGAAGGTAATAACTGTCGCCTTAGGCACCGATTGCGACGAGCCGTTCGAAAGACCTGCTGCTTCTCAAAGAAGTTTGATAACCACTTTAAGGTGTTTGATTTGGTATTCTTCTATGTCAATTATGGCTATGTCTGATGCCAGCATACTTTTTAGAACACCACC
>NZ_JBQSVL010000232.1:0-306 GCF_052376215.1 Psychrobacter sp. AOP7-B1-24 | reverse complement strand
GGTGGTGTTCTAAAAAGTATGCTGGCATCAGACATAGCCATAATTGACATAGAAGAATACCAAATCAAACACCTTAAAGTGGTTATCAAACTTCTTTGAGAAGCAACAGGTCTTTCGAACGGCTCGTCGCAATCGGTGTCTAAGGCGACAGTTATTACCTTCTATACCTATGGTGTGCTGTTTGCCAATTCGTTTGTTATCACTTTTAAAGGCGGTTTTAAAGCTATCCCAGTTATCCATGCTAATAGAACCATAGCTGACTTTCAGTTGTTTAAGACGGGCTCTTAGCTTCTTAGCTGTTTTCAA
>NZ_JBQSVL010000231.1:0-317 GCF_052376215.1 Psychrobacter sp. AOP7-B1-24 | reverse complement strand
ATGATTTTGTCATCAAGACCTGAAATACGGGTTTGATGCTTACTGACAAGTACAGGCTCAAAGCTGCTATCACGGTCTCTTGGGGTGGAGATCTCAAGCTCGCCTGTGTCGCTACGGACTCTCTTTTTAGTGTGCCCATTGCGCTTATTAGGCCTGTCTGCCTTTTCATGCTTGGGGTAGCCGAGATGCTCTTCCATTTCTGCTTCTAAGGCAGTGTCGATGAAGGACTGCATGAGCTGCTTTTGAAAGTCTTTGATGTCATCGAAGCTTTTCATGCTGCTGGCCATTTGCTCAGCCAGTTTCTTGATGTCAGATTG
>NZ_JBQSVL010000230.1:0-319 GCF_052376215.1 Psychrobacter sp. AOP7-B1-24 | reverse complement strand
CTGTTAGGCTGAATATCAAGCAAATCTGCGGCTGTTCTAGCAGTTACTTCAGCCGTGAAAAACTCTAAGAGCCTTCGCTGTGATTTTTTACTTAGTTTACAACGGGTTATCTTCATAAAAGTAGTCTAGCATAATGCTTATCTACTACAGCCCCTATATTTATATTCCAATGTTGCCAAATTAGAAATTGATAAAACTTAACCACATAAAACCATGACTGTAACGCATAAATAAAGATATATCTTACTGATCTTTGAATATAGCATTTTGAGTAATATAAAACCCCTTAAATCAAAACCACATACATCCATAAACCGCA
>NZ_JBQSVL010000229.1:0-322 GCF_052376215.1 Psychrobacter sp. AOP7-B1-24 | reverse complement strand
TGAACCGCCCCGACTTTATCGGAGAGTGTTTTACTTGAGTCAGGCAGCAATGCCTGACAGGGTTAAATTATCATAATACCGCTTTTCAAATTCAAAAGGTGACACATATCCAATCGTGCTATGCAAACGGGTTTTGTTAAACCAGTCCACCCATTCAAGGGTTGCCAATTCAACATCGTTCACGCCATGCCATTGTTCTTTTAGATACTCAATCACCTCAGACTTATAAAGCCCGTTAACCGTCTCAGCCAATGCGTTGTCATAAGAGTCGCCTGTTGTACCAACAGAGGCGATCACGCCAGAGTCCGTCATCTTATCAGTG
>NZ_JBQSVL010000228.1:0-343 GCF_052376215.1 Psychrobacter sp. AOP7-B1-24 | reverse complement strand
TAGCGAATGGATAAGTACTGAACCCCTCGATCACTGTGATGAATCACATCTTTGGGATGGTTTCTATCTGCTATTGCTTGATTTAAAGCCGCCATCACCATATTCGTGTTCATACGATTAGATACCTTCCAACCAACGATAGCACGGGCAAACACATCAATAATAAAAGCGGTATAGACCCAGCCGCTTGTCGTCTTGATATAGGTGAAATCTGCAACCCACAGCTGGTTAGGACGATAAGCGCTAAAGTTACGATTGACTAAGTCATCAGCGCGCTTTTGGTCGTCACGGCTGTTGGTGGTAATCTTGCCTTTGCCACGCCAGACGCCTTGTAGGCCATACT
>NZ_JBQSVL010000227.1:0-347 GCF_052376215.1 Psychrobacter sp. AOP7-B1-24 | reverse complement strand
TAGTTATGCTGTCCATATTGCGCGTGGGTCTGCGGCTGAGTGGATAGAACAAGTGCTTCCCCTGATTTGATACTGATCTGCGCGTTGGTGGCCGCATTGATCCCTTGACGTTTGGCGGTGTCTGATGGATTGATCACGCCCATCTTGAGCATGGCAGCCACTTGACCATCATCGACGTTTAGCTGTGAGTACGCTTGCTCATCTCTATGATCGCTGATCCACTCTGATAGGCCATTATCTGTATTACGATAGCCACTCTCAATGGCTTGTTCATTGTCTGTAGTAAATAGGCTAGGGCGCGTGCTAGACAATAAGCTACCCGTATTGATTAAGTGCTCGCCATCACC
>NZ_JBQSVL010000226.1:0-352 GCF_052376215.1 Psychrobacter sp. AOP7-B1-24 | reverse complement strand
CAAGCAAGCCAATGAGATTATACGTAAGGCTGCTGCTTTTTTCGCCCAGGCGGAGCTCGACCGCTGACTAAAATCATGATTCAATTCATCGACGATCATAAGAATAATTATGGGGTCGAGCTGATCTGTAGAGTATTACCGATTGCCCCGTCAACTTATTATCGTGCTCAAGACTTAAGCGACAACCCACACAAGCGTTCACTGCGCAGTCAGCATGACGACTATTATCTCAGCGAGATTAAACGTATTTGGCAGGACAGTAAATGCCGTTATGGTGTGCGTAAAGTCTGGCAGCAGATGAAAGCTGACGGGTTAAAGGTTGCTCGGTGTACCGTAGAGCGATTAATGAAGC
>NZ_JBQSVL010000225.1:0-358 GCF_052376215.1 Psychrobacter sp. AOP7-B1-24 | reverse complement strand
TTAACTCAATGAAACGGAATTAAAAAAGAAGTTGACAGACTATTAAAACATGATATGATAGTCAGCTCGCTAAATAGGATAAGCCACATTGGTTTACTTAATTAGTTTGAAATACTAGCACTGGACGACAGTGTCAGGCATTATTTAAAAGCATAACTAAAGAACAACTTGTGTGGATTTTTGCTGATTCAGAATGTTAAAAAATAAAGTTGGTTGACTATCTTTTCGATAGGATTCTAACTATAAAAATTATCATTTAATACAGCAGAAAAACTCAAAGTTAATTCATTACGAACATAATTTTTAGCGATTTTGCCAGATTAGATGAGCCAAGTTTAGTAGCCTCTTTAAAGGGTTA
>NZ_JBQSVL010000224.1:0-365 GCF_052376215.1 Psychrobacter sp. AOP7-B1-24 | reverse complement strand
ATCGGATGACGAATCACAAAAGCTTCTTTGGCAGTTGGAGGCTCAATACCTTTGTCCTTCAAACGTTGCACTGCCAAAGTTCGGAGCAAGTCATCGTTTTCAGTAAAGACTGATTTATCAGCTGTATTCACAAAAAGAGCTTCAATCTCTTCAAACTCATCTATAAATTCTTTTTTGTCATAGCCTTTTGACAGCATATATCGTTCGTTTTCTTCTAGCATGTGCTTGGTTTTTTGTGATGCTAGTTTTTTTCGTTCTAGTGCACGCTCAGATCTTATGGTCGCAATCATAGCTGTTAATTGTAAATCATAAGCGATCAGCTGCTTTTGATATTTTTTGGTATTACGACTAATATGCATATATTT
>NZ_JBQSVL010000223.1:0-379 GCF_052376215.1 Psychrobacter sp. AOP7-B1-24 | reverse complement strand
TTCAGGACTGAATTCTAGCTCTTTGGCACGATAGTATGTGGATGGAGCAATCGGCAAGACTCTACAGATTGGCTCGACTCCATATTGTGGTTTGTGGTCATCTATAAAATCAACCATTACTTGGGTTTGCGGCCCGTCTCCGCCTGGGCGAAAAAAGCAGCAGCTTTCTTTATAATTTCATTGGCTTGCTTTAACTCTCTGTTCTCACGTTCAAGCTCTTTGATACGCTCGGCTTGGCTTTGAGCTTGAATCTTTGCAGGAATGGTTTTATCAATGTGCTTTTTATGCCATGATCGTAGGGTCTCAGGCGTGCAACCTATCTTTGGTGCTATGGCTTTGATGGCTGACCAGGTGGATGGGTAGTCGTCTTTAGCTTCAA
>NZ_JBQSVL010000222.1:0-382 GCF_052376215.1 Psychrobacter sp. AOP7-B1-24 | reverse complement strand
AATTGCTTTCTACCGTTTTTTTGACCGATAAAACTATCTTGATCACCAATTAACTCTACTGTCTCGTAGGTAGGCTCAATGGCAACAGCAGTTCGCTCCTTATTTAAATAGCCAAACAAGCCATCTTGTTCAATAGGTATCAGTGCCTTTGGATACTCCATCATATCGACCCGTAGCCTTATATCTGATAAGGCAAATGTGATGTCACCCACCTCATTCATAATAGCCTGCTGATCTTCTTTGAATAAAACAAAAAAACCGTTGTCAGAATCTTGAATAGTATCAAAGGCTATTGGCTGTATGATATTACCTTGAAAGTCTAATACGCCGTATTTACCTGACTGCTTGACAATGAATATCTCGCCCACTTCTCTAATGGAGT
>NZ_JBQSVL010000221.1:0-409 GCF_052376215.1 Psychrobacter sp. AOP7-B1-24 | reverse complement strand
CGCATGAATACCGATATGGTGATGGCGGCGTTAAATCAAGCAATAGCAGATAGAAACTATCCCAAAGATGTGATTCATCACAGTGATCGAGGGGTTCAGTACTTATCTATTCGCTATACCGATAAGATGACGGACTCTGGAGTGATTGCTTCTGTTGGTACAACAGGCGACTCTTATGACAACGCATTGGCTGAGACAGTTAACGGGCTTTATAAGTCTGAGGTGATTGAATATCTAAAAGAACAATGGCATGGCGTGAACGATGTTGAATTAGCAACCCTTGAATGGGTGGACTGGTTTAACAAAACACGACTGCATAGCACGATTGGATATGTGTCACCTTTTGAATTTGAAAAGCGGTATTATGATAATTTAACCCTGTCAGGCATTGCTGCCTGACTCAAGTAAA
>NZ_JBQSVL010000220.1:0-423 GCF_052376215.1 Psychrobacter sp. AOP7-B1-24 | reverse complement strand
GGTAATCCCCCCAATAAATAAGAACACTCATAAATAGAGAGTAACTGCTAGAATACATCAGCAGGAGAATCCTATGAAAAAGACACGCTTTAGCGACAACCAAATCGTCAACATCCTAAAACAAGCCGAACAAGGTGTCCCTATTACCGAGCTCTGCCGTGAGCATAACATCAGCCAAAGCACCTTCTACAACTGGCGATCTAAATATGGTGGTATGGACGCCACGCTTATCAGCCGTCTTAAAGAGCTTGAAGTTGAAAATGCCCGCTTAAAGAAGATGTACGCTGATGAATGTCTTAAATCCGACATCCTACAGGATGCTATGTCAAAAAAGTGGTAGCGCCCCAAAGGCGCCGGCAGATGGCTTGTCACTATATTGAAGATCGTAGCATTAGCATACGCCGTGCTTGCCGTATCTTTAAC
>NZ_JBQSVL010000219.1:0-423 GCF_052376215.1 Psychrobacter sp. AOP7-B1-24 | reverse complement strand
ATTAAAGATCGAGCAAGCCCTGCGGATACTGATGCCATGCTCTTTAATATAGTGACAAGCCATCTCTTTGCGCCTTTGGGGCGCTACCACTTTTTTGACATAGCATCCTGTAGGATGTCGGATTTAAGACATTCATCAGCGTACATCTTCTTTAAGCGGGCATTTTCAACCTCAAGCTCTTTAAGACGGCTGATAAGTGTGGCGTCCATACCACCATATTTAGATCGCCAGTTGTAGAAGGTGCTTTGGCTGATGTTATGCTCACGGCAGAGCTCGGTAATAGGGACGCCTTGTTCGGCTTGTTTTAGGATGTTGACGATTTGGTTGTCGCTAAAGCGTGTCTTTTTCATAGGATTCTCCTGCTGGTGTATTTTAGCAGTTAATCTCTATTTGTAAGTGTTCTTATTTATTGGGGGGATTACC
>NZ_JBQSVL010000218.1:0-427 GCF_052376215.1 Psychrobacter sp. AOP7-B1-24 | reverse complement strand
TGTAAAAAATGGTTCAAATTAGATATTGAAGATTTTATGTAATATACATCTGTAAGTGAAAGCTCATTAGGCACTTTCTTGGTACCCCAGTTGTCAGGCTTTATACGTTTGGGCTTACTACCAATGGCAACAAGCTCTTGAGATTCAAAAAACTTTTGAGGATGATCACTTTTGGAAACATATCTAGGATGTAAGGTTACTGCAATAACAGCTTCGTCATTGGGTTTAGCTGCGTCTGGCAATTTCGATACATCGCTTATAATACTCTCTAATTGGTAAGAAATTCGCTCTTTAGCCTCTTCAAAAGTATAAGGCTGTTGTTTTGTGCCACCTCCATTTCTGATAACTTCTTTAGAAATTAACTTTTCACCACTTCCAATTAAGAAATTAGATTCTCTAGCCATCTTTAAGCTTCCTTTTATTATTT
>NZ_JBQSVL010000217.1:0-447 GCF_052376215.1 Psychrobacter sp. AOP7-B1-24 | reverse complement strand
TTCTTCTTATCGATCCCATTATATTTTCTGAGTGTTCGTTTAGACTGGTTCCAGAAATTCTCAATGCCATTGATGTGATTGTTTTTACCGCAAGTAAACTCTTTAGAGTGATTGACTCTGAAATGTTTAAACTCGCTCACATCTAATGCATTGTAACTGCGATAGCTATCCGTATAAACAAAGCTGTCAGGCTTTATCTTACGCTTAATAACAGGCATTAGGGTAGTCTGTTTGGTGTCTGCTACGACAATGGTATAAACCTTACCGTTTCGTTTTAATATACCAAATACAGCTGTTTTACCAGCAGCCCCGCGACCTCTTTTGCCTTTACGTACACCGCCAAAGTAACTTTCATCTAATTCGACTTCGCCATCAAAAAGCTCATCAGCTTGTAATGAGAGATGATGATCTATAACAAGTCTAATTTTATGATAAAAAAGTGCAGCA
>NZ_JBQSVL010000216.1:0-448 GCF_052376215.1 Psychrobacter sp. AOP7-B1-24 | reverse complement strand
TGTAGTGGTCAACTAATTTAGGACACCTGATAAGAGGTTTTTGTTAAAGTAGCGTTTCTCTTTTTCTAGCGGTGTTAAATAGTCATTAAAACGGTGTGGTCTCACTGACTGATAATAGCCCCAAATATAATCAATAATGGCAGTCCGAGCTTCAGCAATATTCTCATAACCGCCCTTTGGCATCCATTCTGTTTTAAAGCTCCTGAAGAACCTTTCAGTTGGCGCGTTGTCCCAACAGTTACCTTTTCGGCTCATGCTCTGCTTCATGCCATTACAACTTGCCACAGATTCAGCAAACTTCTTGCTAGTGTAATGGGTGCCTTGATCAGAGTGAAACAACACCCCACTTGGCTTTAAGCGCGACTGATACGCCATCTGCAGCGCTTTGGTTGTCAGCATACTGTCAGGCGAATCTGATACAGCAAAGCCAACAATACGACGAGCATAT
>NZ_JBQSVL010000215.1:0-456 GCF_052376215.1 Psychrobacter sp. AOP7-B1-24 | reverse complement strand
CTTATTCCAAAGCCATTCCATGATTGTATATATAAAGTAGAAAGAGCTATTGATAATCAAAGTTATCACTCTATAGAAAATGGGCCGTCAGCCATATATTTTTCAGACATCAGAGGCGGTTTATTAAGGTTAGCATCACATCTGGATAAGCAATATTTTGTTGAAGACCCAGATGAACAAATGAAGAAGCCAAGTAATATTTTAAATGCAATCGTTAATGAATGGGTAGACTCTACTGAGATATCAGGAGATAGATCCCGTTCTTTGGTTAGCTTTTTAGATAATTATTATGCTCTTATTGAAGAAGACAATACTAAAGAAGAAAAGAGACATGAAGAATTAAGAGCCAAAGCAAAGATTGGTGAATCGTCCGATCTAGTCCTTGACACTCTGGATGCAAGAATGCCAGTTTTTATTCTTTCTTAGATTAACACATGAAGTGCAATACCAAATGCA
>NZ_JBQSVL010000214.1:0-459 GCF_052376215.1 Psychrobacter sp. AOP7-B1-24 | reverse complement strand
ACTATCATAGTATCGTCTCTCAAACTCAAAAGGCGACACATAGCCAATCGTACTATGAATGCGAGTTTTGTTAAACCAATCGACCCATTCAAGGGTTGCTAATTCAACATCACTCACACCTTGCCACTGCTGTTTTAAATATTCAATCACCTCCGTTTTATAAAGTTCGTTAACCGTTTCAGCCAACGCATTATCGTATGAATCACCTGTCGTGCCAACAGATGCAATGACGCCAGAATCAGCCATCTTATCAGTATAGCGAATTGATAAGTACTGAACGCCGCGATCACTATGATGAATGACATCTTTAGGATGGTTTCTGTCTGCAATGGCTTGGTTTAGTGCTGCCATCACCATATCAGTGTTCATACGATCTGATACTTTCCAGCCAACGATAGCGCGAGCAAATACATCAATGATAAAGGCGGTATATACCCAGCCACTCAGTGTCTTTATATA
>NZ_JBQSVL010000213.1:0-484 GCF_052376215.1 Psychrobacter sp. AOP7-B1-24 | reverse complement strand
GCTAAGTCTTGATAGTTTTTATGCCGATAAGCGCGTCCATAATGACAGACGGGTATCGGAAAGCCATCCATAAAATGAATGTTGTCACGGCCTTCAATTTGACTGACTTTATCTTGTATCTGCTGTTTGACTTGCCACAGATTGGCGCAGTGCTTTGCGAAGTTAGGGTATGAGCCGATGGCTGGAAACCAGTCTTGCCAATGCTGGGTAAAGTATTGCCAAATCTGTTTGTCTTGATCAAGGTGTAAAAATTCACCGACCATCTCCATGCAAATGATCTCAGGATCACTCAACTTTGGCGCGTAACCTGCACTTCGCAAGGGTTTGGTGACGACTATTTTGTAATATTGCTCTACCATTAAATAGATATTGATGATAAATTCGTCTATGGGCATCTCACAACTCCATTGTATTCTTGGTCGAAAACAATAGATTAGTGAGGTGCTCTTCTTTTTTCAATCACTTTCGAAGTTGAGAGTGGGGT
>NZ_JBQSVL010000212.1:0-496 GCF_052376215.1 Psychrobacter sp. AOP7-B1-24 | reverse complement strand
ACCCCACTCTCAACTTGAAATAAGCAAATCAAACTGAAGAGGCGGGTTACCAAGTTTTTTATTGAGTACAAAGCACAGATTATGCGACAGAATCTTACGAATCAATCGATGAGACAAATGCCATAAATCTCTTGCTCGTACCTTTTGTATATTAAATCGTTCTGATAACTGACCAATGACTGTTTCAACGATACGGCGGGCTTTCATTAGCCGTCTTACCACAGGTTTGGGTCTATCTTCTTTCATATTAGCTCTGAGTGGCGTTTGTAAATCTACTCCTTGAGCGTCGTAGTACGATGTCAGACTCGGGCTGATATACCCTTTATCAGCGCCGAGCAAACCATGGATATGGTCAGTAATATCAGGCGCAACCGCTCTTTCATCAACATTGGCAGGGGCAACGGTAAAGCCTTTAATCATGCCAGATAAATTAACAAGCAAATGTCCCTCAAAGCCATAGTACCTCTCTTGCTTAGCGGCGCAGTAACTAAAAGCT
>NZ_JBQSVL010000211.1:0-499 GCF_052376215.1 Psychrobacter sp. AOP7-B1-24 | reverse complement strand
CTTTAGTGATGGCGTCACCTATGATCCAGTCTCGGGCACCATCACCGTTCCCGCTGGGGTCACCGACTTTACCGTCAGCTACCCAACCTTAAATGATGCGGTTCTTGAGAACAATGAAACCACCAGCTTAACCATTGGGTCTGGTACAGGCGCTGACACTGGCACCGGCACCATCAGTGATGCCGGCGACGCCATCCCTGTGGTCAGCATTGACGCCATCACAGCCACGGCGACTGAAGGCGCAGGCGACAGTCTTGTCTTTGCCATCAGCCAAACGGGTGACACCGATCTTGACAGCACGGTCACCGCCACCTTAGTACTGGGCGACATTGCTGAGGGCGACATTGACAACATCACCTTGACCGATGCCACTGGCACGCAAACCATCACGACCGCTGAGGCCTTAGCGGGGGTGAGTGTGACCATCCCTGCGGGCAGTACCGTACTGCCAACCTTTACCATCACCCCACTTGATGACGCCACCTATGAGGTCTCAGAA
>NZ_JBQSVL010000210.1:0-500 GCF_052376215.1 Psychrobacter sp. AOP7-B1-24 | reverse complement strand
AAATCAGCTGCTACGGCCTTCTTGTCCGTCCAAGGTACGAACTTCATCGAATAGCGCACCATATGCACGATACACAGCTGAACCTGAGCGTTAGGGTAGACCGTATTGATGGCATCAGGGAAGCCTTTTAAACCATCGACACAGGCAATAAGAATATCTTGAACCCCGCGGTTTTGTAGCTCAGTGAGAACACCAAGCCAGAATTTAGCGCCCTCGTTCTCTGATAGCCACATGCCAAGCAGCTCTTTTTTACCATCAAGAGCAACGCCTAAGGCCAGATAGATAGCTTTGTTGATGATCTGCTTGTCCTGACGAACTTTGACGACAATGCAGTCTAAGTAGACGATAGGATAGACGCTGCTCAGTGGCCGGTTCTGCCAAGCGGTGATGTCATCCAAGATGTTGTCAGTGACTCTGGAAACCAAGCTGCTTGAGATGTCGACGTCGTAGATGTCCTTGATGGTTTCGACAATCTCAGTAGTGGTTTGACCTTTGGCGTA
>NZ_JBQSVL010000209.1:0-501 GCF_052376215.1 Psychrobacter sp. AOP7-B1-24 | reverse complement strand
GAAACTCAATCAGGCAGCTTAATTCTATTTATTAGGTGTCTTAAGTTTGGGAGGGTTACCCTTACAGCTGTAACGTCGTCAAAAGCATTCACTATATTTTCAACAGTAGTCTCTATAATCGGGTGTGTTGCATCATTCCAGATAATAAAACAACTATCTGTCAGTGTGAGATTTATTTGATTTTTAATTTCCTCTATACAGTTTAGAAGCACTTTTTTATCAACCTTGTTCCAGTCAATTCCTCCGCTACCACTAGTTCGTATTGGAAATGAGCTAACAAACTGATCCATTACTTTCCTAGACTCTTCATCAGCTAATATTCTAACTTCTTTAAGAGCATCTAAAGCTTCATCGAATAAAACACTCATACAAGTGACCTGTTAAATTCTTTAAGATAATTAAGAGTAATTCGATTGAATCTTGAAAAGCTCACTTCGTGTACATTACCAAGTACACCGCGACTACATAAATAACTCAAGATACTCATACCATTAGCCTACA
>NZ_JBQSVL010000208.1:0-566 GCF_052376215.1 Psychrobacter sp. AOP7-B1-24 | reverse complement strand
TACCGATAAGATGACGGACTCTGGAGTGATTGCTTCTGTTGGTACAACAGGCGACTCTTATGACAACGCATTGGCTGAGACTGAACCGCCCCGAGATTGTCGGAGACTCAACGCTCCAAGAGAATACGACAATGAAAACACGAAACTATACCCCTGAAATGAAAGAACGAGCCGTCCGTATGCTAGTTGAAGCTAAAGACGACTACCCATCCACATGGTCAGCCATCAAAGCCATAGCACCAAAGATAGGTTGCACGCCTGAGACCCTACGATCATGGCATAAAAAGCACATTGATAAAACCATTCCTGCAAAGATTCAAGCTCAAAGCCAAGCCGAGCGCATCAAAGATGCTTGAACGTGAGAACAAAGAATTAAAACAAGCCAATGAGATCATAAGGAAAGCAGCCGCTTTTTTCGCCCAGGCGGAAATAGACCGCAAACCTTAGTGATGGTTCAATTCATCGACGAGAATAAATCTATTTATGGCATTCTAGCTATTTGTAGAGTCTTGCCGATTGCCCCATCCACATACTATCGTGCCAAAGACTTAAACGACAATCCGGAG
>NZ_JBQSVL010000207.1:0-566 GCF_052376215.1 Psychrobacter sp. AOP7-B1-24 | reverse complement strand
GAATCAAAGGGTAGCCTGCACCTATAGTTAAAGGCTCATCCTCACGTTCGATCATATAGTCACGAAATTCTTTTATCGCATCATCAGGACGTTGCTGCAAAAGTTGAAGTAAATGATTTTCAGATTCTGATAAATCAAATAGCGCAGTTGCAGAAATTGCGACTATCAACGTGTTACTAAAATCAACTGCCATGACTCTCTCTACTTATCTAAATGGAAATCAAAAATTCTGATGAAGAGATTAAATTAGGGCCTGTTTGATATTCACAAATAGGCGCTGCTGATAACTAAAATTGTTCCAGACAAGGCCTAAATCGAAGATGATGTGAATACCTTAGCAAGACTCAGAAGGCCGTATGGGGCAATTTTAGTGTCATCCCTTATTTTATAAGTAAACACACCCTAAGATTATCGTTAAAGTAAAATAGTATATTAACAACGATAAAGACTCCACCGAACATTAAATACTACGGCCACAGTAAGTCCAATGTAAAGAAGAATCTTATAAAAAACTACGATAGGCAGAATCATTTAGACAAAGAAAAGCCCCTTAATACGTTAGTATT
>NZ_JBQSVL010000206.1:0-569 GCF_052376215.1 Psychrobacter sp. AOP7-B1-24 | reverse complement strand
TAATCCAGACAGCGTTTTAAACACACGTGAAGGTATTTTAACTGTGCTTGGATTTTGGGAATGGAAAAAACTTAATAAAAAATCGGATAAAGGTGCAATTGCTGCAGCAGTTGATTCAATCACTAATGATGTGAATTATCACACAACAAGCCGCCAAAAGCGTAAAGATAACTTTACAAAATTTTATGCGATTATGGCAGACTAAATATTATGAATTATAAATCTTTTTTCTTAAGTCTTTTACTGCTTAGTGGCTGCGCTTACTCCTCAGATGAGACTGATGATAAGCAAATTGGCGCTTCTTACAACGCTTTTTACAATGCTTCATTCCCCGAACTAGCAGTCACAGAAAGTGATGACGGTTCATCAGTAGTAAAATACCAAACGGCTGATGGTATGAAAGTAATTCAATTGCCAACGAGTAGAACATATAATCAGGAACTACGATATTTTGATGTCGATACTCGCTCTAAGAATACAAATTATTTATCAGAGCAGAGTGATTTAAATTACATATTAGGTAATTTTACTAATAACCGATTTCTAAATCCATATCCTTTATTACAAAT
>NZ_JBQSVL010000205.1:0-603 GCF_052376215.1 Psychrobacter sp. AOP7-B1-24 | reverse complement strand
TAAACTTGGTAAACTAAGCACAATTATAGGAGTTTACCATGACCAAGAAATTAAGAACCTACAGTAACGAATTTAAAGCTGAAGCTGTCAAGAAGATAGCAGATAATAATGGCAATATCTCAGCTACTGCAAAGCAGTTAGGTATTGCCATGCAAACGCTATCAAACTGGCATAACAAAGCCAATCAAGGCAAGCTTGTTGGCACAGAGCAATATGATCCTGACCTTATGAGTGCTCTTCAAGAAATAAAGCAGCTCAAGCGTCAGCTCAAAGTGGCTGAAGAGGAGCGCGAGATTCTAAAAAAGGCGACCGCGTACTTCGCGAAAAACAGCCCGTAAAGTACGCTTTTATCAAAGACAATCGTCAGATATTTAGCACCACTACTATGTGCCGTGTATTAAGCGTTAAGCCCTCAAGCTACTACGATTGGCTAAGTCGTGACATCAGCGAACAGCAGGTACACCGCAATCAGTGCGAGCTACTAGTTAAAGCCGCTCACAGTGAAATGAAAGAACGTTATGGCGTAGATCGATTGCATGCTCATCTAAGCAAACAAGGCCACAACATTAGCCTGTATATGGTAAGAAGCATCAAAGAGGAACA
>NZ_JBQSVL010000204.1:0-608 GCF_052376215.1 Psychrobacter sp. AOP7-B1-24 | reverse complement strand
CGCCCTAACCATATAAAGGATATATCGATGGCTAAGCGTCTGATGAGTATGAGAGTAATCGCTACTGCAAGCGTATTGGTACTAGTGGGTTTGACAGGGTGTGACAAAAGTACTGGGACGACTGAACCAACCTCTGAAACGGCAGCGGTCACTACAGAAGATGCAGCAACGACTGCAAGCAACACTGTTGACTGGTCGATCATGGACAGTGGCGAGGAGCCTGCTGACCGTGCCAGTTATCAGTATCCGTTTGCGATTGATAGCCAAAATGTTCAGGACTATGCAGATTACTTCACAGTGGATAATGCTACGGCGCAGCACAATCTAACCATCAGTATGGCGAGCAATGAGGCGGTGTCAAAAATATTAGATCAGCTCAGTGAGCGCTATGTCTCGCATGAGCTAACCGATGGCGAAGACATGACGCTTATTATTCATACCACGCCCGACATCGCTGCCAGCAGCTACGATTATGTGCTGTCTGATGACTTCGCGAAAGGGCTGGTGCTACCGATTGAGATTCAACCAGATGGTAAGAAAGGTGAGGTTGAAGGACATGGAGAGATGGCGGAGTAGAGATTAAGATTGAAACTAATCATTCATATACG
>NZ_JBQSVL010000203.1:0-611 GCF_052376215.1 Psychrobacter sp. AOP7-B1-24 | reverse complement strand
AAATCTAAAACGATAGCTAGGTAGCACCAGCCGCCTTTAATGCGAACATAAGTGACATCACCTGTCCAGACATGATTGGGCGATGTGGGGCTAAAGTTACGGTTCAGTATGTTGTCATGAGCTTTGTGTTCTTCATCACAGTGCTTGTATTTATGCGTCTTTAACTGACAGCTTTTAAGCCCCATGCTGCTCATAAGTTTACCTACCATATAACGGGTCAGCTTGATGCCGTGTTCATTCATTAGTATAGCGGCAATGCTGCGAGCGCCTGCTGAGCGCTTTGAGTCGTTAAATATTTGGCGGACTAATGCTTTAGTTTTGACGGCTTCAAGGCTGATGGGCTTGGGCTTTAGTCCATAGTAGTAACTGCTCCTCAATACCCCAAACAACTTGCATAAAAGGCTTTTACTGGCCCGTTTGTCTTGCTCTGCAAGCTTGCTTATCAGCGATAGCCGTTCAGGCTGTCCAAGGCCAGCAGAGCAGAAGCCTTTTTTAATATGTCGCGCTCCATAGTCAGCCGCTTAACCTGCTTACGCAATTCTTGAAGCTCGCGCTGTTCATCCGTTAAAGCGTTGCCGACTTTAGGCACTTGGCCACTCATTTCTTGACGG
>NZ_JBQSVL010000202.1:0-616 GCF_052376215.1 Psychrobacter sp. AOP7-B1-24 | reverse complement strand
GCCTCACGAAGTGTATTAAATGTACCTTTTGCATTGACGGCAAAGGTACGATCAAAGTCTTCGTCGGTGGTCTCTGCGATAGGTTTATTAATCATCATACCTGCGCTATTGACTAAGATATCTGGATTACCAAATTCACTGATGGTGGTGTCGAACAGTGTGGCGACTTGCTGAGTATTACTGACATCTGCTTGAATGGCAATGGCTTCACCGCCTGCCGCTTTAATCTGGCTGACGATATCATTGGCTGCTGCGTCATCGTTTGCATAGTTAATAACGGTTTTGGCCCCTGATTCTGCTAGTAATATGGCTATCTGTGCGCCGATGCCTTTTGATGAACCGGTCACAATCGCGATTTTATTATTTAGTGTTGTCATCGATACTTTCTCCAATAGTATAAGTGAATATCAGTACGCTTATATTGCGTTTTGACTGATGTCTCTTGATTAGTAGGAGGTAAGTTACCAGTGTGCAAAACGTATAAGTAGAGCGGTTGCGTATAGTTATTTTATGACAAGCTTATCCATTGTGTCTACGCAGATGCAAAGCATAAAAGTTAAGAGGTTGACGTTGAAAAGTATTCTTTAGCTATTTGGGGTTTGGATAAGAAAAAGCA
>NZ_JBQSVL010000201.1:0-648 GCF_052376215.1 Psychrobacter sp. AOP7-B1-24 | reverse complement strand
TTGACCCATGCTGTCAAATCCGTAGAACCAAACTTGGGAGATTTTAATTACGCAGCCTGACGATAATAATCAAACCACACCTGTCTTGGTGATTTATAGCCCAAACCCTTTTGAATCCTCGTCTGATTGTAGTACAGCTCGATATAACTGATAATATCATTGATGGCTGTGAACCTTGTTTTATAGTCTTGATGATATACCAGCTCGTTCTTTAAAGTGCCCCAGAAGCTTTCTATTGGAGCATTGTCGAAGCAATTACCTTTAGCGCTCATTGAACCTGTAAACTGATGCTGCTTAACAATCTTGTGGTAGGCGTGACTGCAATACTGACTGCCTCTGTCTGAATGAACGATTAGCCCTTTGCTTGGACGTTTATTCTTGATGGCCATATTTAGTGCTTTGCAAACTAAATCTGCGGTCATACGCTTGTTAATAGCGTAACCGACAAGCTCTTTGGTGTATAAGTCTTTGACCCCTGCTAAGTACAGCCAACCCTCATTCGTCCAGATATAGGTGATGTCGCTTACCCATGCTTGGTTAGGGCGACTGGTGTCAAACTTCTGATCGAGCACGTTTGGATAGACCAGCTTGTTGTGATTGGAGTCAGTAGTGACTTTAAAGCGCTTATGACGACGGCATTTGATGCCA
>NZ_JBQSVL010000200.1:0-662 GCF_052376215.1 Psychrobacter sp. AOP7-B1-24 | reverse complement strand
GAAAGTACTCCCTCCAGCTTAAGAGTGACTACGTTTTTTTAGGGTTTATCTGCATATTGTATTCATGATCGGTGCGCTATACAGACATCGAGCTGCTAGTATTTGTCATAAGCACTCTCATGGAAACAGGTGTCTAAATGTCAAAAATATATGAAACAGAGCTTTTAAAAAGACTTCCAAAAGCTTTTAAAAACCGCATTAGAAGCCCAATCAAAACTGAATCAAAACAGATCAGTATCTATGATATGGAGTGTGTTGAGAGATTGACGGAAAAGAATTGGAAAGAAATTACAGCTTCTTTTTTAGAAGATAATAGCTGTATAAACTTTTTATCTTCTGTTAATTTTAAATACTATTTGCCAGCAATAATTAATGTTAGCTTAATGGAAGATGCAAAATACCTATTAGCTATTGAGATTATAATCATAATGCTTGATAGACCTGCAGATATCAATAATTGGGATGAAGATTTTATTTCTAAATGGTCGGGATTGAGAATTGAAGAATATTTTCTAATTCAAGATTGGTTATTTTGGCTTTGTTACGCTAGAGAAGACGATACTTCATCAATATTACGAGCGATTGAGACTATCGAATTACTGATATTAGAGATGGAAAATTAAAGTAACTTTACTTAAGACAAAAATTAGATAAGACAAACC
>NZ_JBQSVL010000199.1:0-685 GCF_052376215.1 Psychrobacter sp. AOP7-B1-24 | reverse complement strand
GATTTGCTTGTGTCAGCTGGATAAGCCTCACAGAACTGAGCGTCTACTGGCAACTCATCTGCAGTGCTTTCCATATAAGTGCGGATAAATGCCCATTGTACGCGTGGGTTGACTCTATAATCTTCTAGCTTGAGATGATGGGTGATGTCACCTGTATTAGGATCTGCAACATATAGATTAAGCGGTGTGTAGGCTCGATTGTACGGATCTTGATGAAGGTCTGGATGGACGTCTTTGTAGTCTACTATTTTCAGCTCATAGGGCTGCCTAAACTTCATGAGTGGACGGTAGTAATAAGCTATTTTCTGTTCTTTTTTTAAAAAGTAGTATTGGGTGCGAATGAAGTACTTTCTGATGAATTGATAGAGAAGTAGAATTAAAGGTGTACATGCTGGTATAAACATGAAAACCCCAACTATTAAAAACCAAACCATAAAATCGGAATTCAATAAATCTTTATCTCCTACTACTATCAGACTCATAACACAAAACATAAAAACAGAAAAATAAACCCAGCCAATCGCAAAATAAAATACCCAAAAGTACGCTGGTAGGAATGTTAAGTAATCAGGATTAACATCATGAATTTCTTGATTAAGATGTTCAACGTCTTCTACTTCCTCAAACAACTTCTGATCGATCTCTTTGCTATAAGGACGGTCAATAGGATTATGAAGCTCGCTAA
>NZ_JBQSVL010000198.1:0-716 GCF_052376215.1 Psychrobacter sp. AOP7-B1-24 | reverse complement strand
ATCAGCGTCACCTGTTATTATCACAAGTCGGTGGTAACAGATGAGAACCAGCAAATAGCGGACTTACTTATCAAACTGACTGATGAGAACAAGAACTGGGGCTTTGGCTTGTGCTTTTTAACCTTGCGTAATGTGCTAGGACTGCCGTACAACCATAAGCGGGTATATCGCATCTACTGCGAGCTTGAACTCAACCTTAGAATCAAGCCTAAGCGTCGCATTAAACGTGCTAAACCAATACCATTAGCAGTACCTGATAGGATTAACCAAAGCTGGAGCATGGACTTTATGCACGACGGCTTAACTGATGGCCGCGGCTTTAGACTGTTCAATGTCATTGATGATTACAACCGTGAGGCACTCACCGTTGAAGTCAACTTCTCGCTACCGGCCGGGAGGGTCATACGCAGTCTTAATCAGCTTATTGAGTACCGAGGCAAACCTGTGCAGATAAGATGCGATAACGGCCCTGAATACATCAGCAATGCGCTCAAAGACTGGGCTGAGCAGCAAGGTATCATCTTAAGCTATATTGAACCTGGCAATCCACAGCAAAATGCGTATGTAGAGCGCTTTAACAGAACCATGAGATATGATTGGTTAAATCAGGAGCTGTTTGATAATCTAGAGCAGGTACGCGCACAAGCAGAAAACTGGTTATACCATTATAATCATAAGCGCCCAAACATGGGCAATGGCGGTTTTACACCGATACA
>NZ_JBQSVL010000197.1:0-734 GCF_052376215.1 Psychrobacter sp. AOP7-B1-24 | reverse complement strand
GCCAAAGATTCGAGTCCTCACTAGGGAACCGAACTTAATCTAATGCCATAAAAAAACTGAGCTATAAACTCAGTTTTTTATTCTATACCATAACGATTAACGGCTTGAACCAATCAAGCTTAGTTTAATGGCACACCAATACGGTTCGCCACTTCTTCGTAAGCCTCAATCACATCACCCAATGATTGACGGAAACGGTCTTTATCGAGTTTTTTCTTAGTGCTCTTGTCCCAAATACGGCAACCATCTGGGGAGAACTCATCACCCAACACGATACGGTCGTGGAATACACCAAACTCTAGCTTGAAATCAACCAGTATCAGATCACCTGCATCAAACAATTTACTCAATACATCATTAACTTGATGCGTTAATTCTTCCATTCTTGCCAACTGTGCTTCAGTGGCCCAACCAAGTGACAGTGATAATGACTCATTCACCAGTGGATCACCAAGTGCGTCGTCCTTATAAAACAATTCATAAGTAGATGGCGTCAACGGCTGCCCTTCTTCTAATCCTAAACGACGAACCAAGCTACCGGCAGCGAAATTACGCATCACGCACTCGACCGGGATCATATCTAGACGCTTGACCAATACTTCGTCTTGAGACAACTGCTTTTCAAAATGTGTCTCAATGCCAGCATCAGCCAGCTTTTGCATAATAAAAGCATTGAAGCGATTGTTGACCACACCTTTGCGTGCCAACTGTTCGATGCGCTTACCATCAAGCGC
>NZ_JBQSVL010000196.1:0-741 GCF_052376215.1 Psychrobacter sp. AOP7-B1-24 | reverse complement strand
TATTCAGTAGTTTTTGAATACGCTTATTTTTATGAAAAGCAGCATTATCCATGACAAGTACGCATTTTCTCTTAAGCTTTGGTATCAGCGTGAATTTGCACCAGTGATAGAAAACCTCTTTATTGATGTTGGTCTTTAAGCAATCGAGCGCAAACAGCATTTTGCCATAGAGCGCACCAATGACGTTGGTTCTATCTTTGGCTTGCCAGTTATAACGGTCAATGCAAGGGCTACCGATGGGTGCATAGCCACAAGGACGCATCGTTTCACTCTCAAACCCACTCTCATCCATGTAGACAATAGCAAAGCCTTGAGCGATGTAGTGGTTAAGTTTTTTTAGGTAGTGAGCCCGCTTTAGTGGACAAGCTTTGGGATGCTCAAGTGTCTTTTTTTTTGCTAATACCAATACGTTTTAAGGCTTTACTAATGCCTGTTGGACTGCAATTAAAACGCTGGGCTCGCTCATAATGATAATCGTCAGGGTGGTCTTTGACGTCTTGAGCTAAGGCTTCATCCTCTATTTTGTAGGGAGTGATGTCTCGAGTGGTTTTACTGTGAAGACGCTTTTTCCACTTCTGTATGGTCGTTGGACTGATATCATAGAAAACAGCAGCTTCGGCAAAGGTCATGCCCTCATCTAAGCTTTTAAGAACTTGTTTGCGGTAATCTAGGGAGTAAGTCATAGTTGTTTATAGTGGTAATCGTTTAGTTGATTTATTTTATAACATTTTTGTGGTCATC
>NZ_JBQSVL010000195.1:0-775 GCF_052376215.1 Psychrobacter sp. AOP7-B1-24 | reverse complement strand
TAGGGGCTGTATAGAATTGAGAAAACATTGAAAAAAATAAGCAACGCCTTACTCTAATGTTTACCACAACAAAGAAACAAGGCGTCACTTATGGCTCGCACCAAGCTCAACGATGAACATTGGCACAAGCTATTTATTATATTGCGACAAATTAACATATATAACAAGCCCAATCTAAGACGTACCGTTGAAGGCATGTTGTACCGCATACGAGTAGGCTGTCCATGGCGAGACTTACCTTCTTATTTCGGTCATTGGTCTAGCATATATCATCAATACCGTTATTGGCGTAAAACCGGTAAATGGCAAAAGCTCATGAAAATAATCACAGCAAACTATGATAGTGAATGGTTATTTATAGACGGTAGCGTGGTCAAAGCTCATCAGCATAGTACAGGCGCCGCCAGTCATCTTGATGAGGCCATTGGTAAAAGTGTTGCAGGTAATAGCAGCAAACTGCACTTAGTGGTCGATGCTTGTGGTAACCCTATACATGTTGAGCTGTCAGGTGGGCAAGTACATGACTCTAAGATGGCAAAGACGTTGATAGATAGCACGATTAATAACCAGACTAAAGCGGTGATTGCAGACAGGGGCTACGATAGTAGCGATATTAGAGAGTGTATCTTCACGCACTGTGCTCAGTCAGTCATACCTGTTAAGTCGAACTCTAAAAGCTGTAACGACACACTAGATTGGTATTTGTATCGTTGCCGTCATTTGGTAGAAAACGCTTTTGCTAGATTGAAACATTTTAGGGGCATTGCCACGCGAT
>NZ_JBQSVL010000194.1:0-788 GCF_052376215.1 Psychrobacter sp. AOP7-B1-24 | reverse complement strand
GTACGATCGACGCGACTATAGCGACGACTGTTCCCAATACCGCCCTTGAAGGTGATCTTGCATTGGCAATCGGTTTGATAATCAGCCGACCAGCTTTGATCGTACACATCAAATCATGGTCATCACAAAGCCTAGTCAATAGATTGATATCACTCTCACGGTGCTGATCGATATGATCTATCATCATCGCCGCTACCGTCGCATCAATTGATAATATCAGGTTATGACGTTTGGCTACACTCGAAGCTATTTCACCAAGCTTGTACTGATGATAGCTGTCACTGCGTTTTACCTTCAATGATGACTTGAAATCGGCTGACTTGGCACGGATCTGCAGCTGGTCAGGTGTGCCACTGTGCTCGGCTTGATCAATGGTGAATGTGCCTTTGTCTATCATATCGCCAGTATCAGGAATCGCGAGCCATAGCCTTATCTCATTACCATTAGTAGGTAAGGGCAGCGCCGCGTCATGATCAGATAGTGTCAGTGATAATTCATCTGCTTCAGTACCACGCTTGTCTGTCATTGAGAGACTAATTAGACGCTTCTCAACCTGCGCTGTGCGATCAATTGTAACTATCCCCTAAACTATAGTCGGTTCAATATAATTTGGATACAAGGAAGGCGAGTGAAAATACTACAACTCGTAGACTAAGCAAGCCTGACACCGTATCCAATTTATAGAGGATTGACTATAACACAGCTCAAACGTAGAATTTCTTATAAAATACCCATAAGGAGTTTTGATATGAGCAATACGAGATACGACAGCTCACTAAAGAAAATAA
>NZ_JBQSVL010000193.1:0-805 GCF_052376215.1 Psychrobacter sp. AOP7-B1-24 | reverse complement strand
AGCGGCGAGGCCATCTGCTCGCACCATGACACTATGACTACCCAGCTGCTGCGTAGTCATCTGTAATGCATTGACGCTGTCTTGACCTGATTGTATGGAGGATTGGATCTAGCTATAGGTCAGTGGTATTTGGTGGCAATAAGGTATGATGTTTTCATGAGGTACCTTATTTTAGTTTTGTGTAACGAGTTTTAAAATTGTTGAGACATTTTTGTGCATAAATAACCGCTGACATCTTTAATGATGAAAGCGGTTGTTTATGACATATTCAGAAAGAATTATAGTTCTGTTTAGGGGTAAAAGATTTTTAGCTATTTGGGTGATAAACTAGACCTCATATCATCCGTCCTAAATTAGTTGATCACTACAAACGCAGTCACAAGGGCTAGCGATGACTTATGCAAGATATATAATGTAATAATTTTAAATATAATTAAATGTATTGAAAGAAAGTTATTTTGTCTTTTCAATATAGTAGGAATAGTTGTCACCTTCCAGATAATAGCTCATGTCTATAAAAAATTCATTTTCATCAGTTTTTCGAATCGTACCAAATTTTTTGACTTTTTCTATGTCATAAATCTCAATGCTATTATTATCAACTGGCTTTATATAACACCTTAAGTTCTTGTCTGTTTGGTATCCCTCCATACTAATTTGACAATTTTCTTCAAAAATTATCAAGTTATAAAAGACACCAACACCAGTGCCAAGGTCTTCATCAGTTTGGTAATTGTTATACTCGTATGCACCATAAAATTGAGAAACGTAATTTTTGGAAGTGTTTGAGATACTATAGTCAGAT
>NZ_JBQSVL010000192.1:0-836 GCF_052376215.1 Psychrobacter sp. AOP7-B1-24 | reverse complement strand
AGGTGAAAAAAAGACCTAGATGCGCTAGCATCAAAGTTTTTATCCACCGACCAAAGTGAGATTGCAACCATGAGCTATACACATCTAAGCCTAGGTGAACGATACCAGATTTATGCCCTTAAAGGGGCAAAACATAGTATTAATTTTATAGCGAGGGTGTTAAACAGAAGTCCCAGTACCATATCAAGAGAGCTTAGGCGTAATAAAAGCCTACGAGGTTACCGAGCAAAGCATGCTAATAACAAGGCTTGTGACAGACGGGCTAACAACGCCACAACTATTGTGACTGACCTCTGGGCATGGGTGACAGACAAGCTTAAAGAGAACTGGAGTCCTGAGCAAATATCTGGCGTTCATGCTGGTATCAGTCATATGAGCATTTATCGCTATATTTGGCGTGATAAGAGGCAGGGCGGTACATTGTGGCAGTGTCTCAGACGTAAAGCCAAACCATACCGGCAGCGTCTAACCGCTGAGACCCGTGGTCGTATCAATGACAGAGTCTCGATTCATGAACGCCCTTGTATTGTTGAAGAACGCTCACGTATTGGTGACTGGGAAGCGGATACCATTATCGGTCAGCATCACAAGCAAGCGATTGTCACGCTCGTTGAACGTAAAACGGGGCTATTGAAGATGAAGCGTGTGGGTCATAAAACAGCACAGCAAGTATCAGAGGCAATGATAGAACTCTTAGCGCCAGTGAGGTTGCAGGTTAAGACCATTACCTCTGACAATGGTAAAGAGTTTGCTCAGCATAAGAAGGTGAAACAAAAGCTCTTTAGCCCTTTCTTCTTTGCCGATGCTTATGCGTCATGGCAGCGAGGAACCAACGA
>NZ_JBQSVL010000191.1:0-838 GCF_052376215.1 Psychrobacter sp. AOP7-B1-24 | reverse complement strand
CGCTAACCGCGTCTTTTTGGTGAGCAAGATCAGGGTTAAATTTTATTTTCATTTCAAACATGACTTATCCTTTAGATGCTTCTAACATCGTCAATACCAGCTTGTTTTAAGATCTGGATGGCGTTAGTTTTCACATTACTGTCTGCAAAACCTGCATCTTTAAATACAACCTGAGTTGTTTCTGGATCTAGCTCATGCTTAAGCTTGGCAATCCCTTCAACCACTTCACTTGTGATTCCATCGTCTAAACACACAATTAATGCACCAGCTCCAACCACAAAGACCTGCTTACCGCTTACAACCTCAGTCTCTACTGGAACTGTGAGTTCAATGCCGTATTTTAGTAAAATCTCATAAAGTACATCTTCGTTTGAGCGATCTGCTTTGATAGACTCGGTTGCTTCCCTTAGAACACTTTCTAGATTGTCAAAGTCAGCATCCCAAGGACGGATGTTGGTTTCGTCTAACTTAAATACTTTAAAGCCAATATCTAAATCAGAAAATGTTCTTCTTAGTCTTTCCTTAGCAACATCAGCAACAGTAATTAAATTTAGTTTCTGTGCAATTTTCCCATGAGGCTTGTTAGTATCAATTACTTCTGGTAATTGAATAGAAATTGTTTTCGCTTTTTGATTTAAAGCAAGTGAACATGCAGTGCTACCTGAACCTGCAAAAAAATCAAGACAAATATCATCTTGGGTTATACCTACTAATTCAGCTAAACGGCTAATCAATCTCATAGGCTTAGGTGTATCAAAAGGAGCTTCACCATTAAAAGCGTCTTTTATCTCTTTTGACGCTTCTCTAGTAGTTCCTACATCTTTTCCAAACCATATAG
>NZ_JBQSVL010000190.1:0-842 GCF_052376215.1 Psychrobacter sp. AOP7-B1-24 | reverse complement strand
CTAGGGCGTGTCATCAATTAGCAGAGATATTTTAAAATAAGCTATACTAATTCTATATATAGCAAACTGAGCTCAACTATTATGACAAGACGACATGCCCTACGTGATGACCAATGGGAGAGAATTAAAGACATTCTACCTGGTAAACCAAGTGACGTTGGTGTTACTGCAAAGGATAACCGCTTGTTCGTAGAAGCGGTTCTGTACCGTTACAAGACCGGCATACCTTGGCGTGACCTACCTGAACGCTTTGGCGACTTCAGAGTGATTCATACTCGTTTTAGTCGCTGGTCAAAAAAAGGCGTATGGGAGCAGGTTTTTAATCAACTCTCTGAACAATCCGATGACGAATATGCCATGCTAGATGCCACGATTGTTAAAGCCCACCAGCACAGTGCTGGAAAAAAAGGGATCAAGCCATTGGACGCAGCAAAGGTGGACTGACCACTAAAATACATACTCGTACAGATGCATTAGGCAATCCTACTGGCTTTTATCTGACGGGTGGCGCAGCTCATGACCTGTGTGGCTCAGATGAACTGCTTGATGTCAGTATTAGCCAAACTTGGCTTGCCGATAGAGCTTACGATGCTGATGCCCGTGTTATTGAACCGATTAAAGCAGTACAAGGCCATGCAGTCATACCTTCAAAGTGTCATCGGCTGCAGCCAAGAGACTTGGACGAAGAGCTCTATAAAGCAAGGCATCTAATTGAAAACTTCTTTGCCAAGATCAAACAGTACCGTGCGATTGCCACTCGTTATGATAAGTTAGCCAGTCATTTCCTTAGTGCCATTCATCTGGTCTCTTGCGTGGTTTGGCTTAATTGATGACACGCCCTA
>NZ_JBQSVL010000189.1:0-853 GCF_052376215.1 Psychrobacter sp. AOP7-B1-24 | reverse complement strand
ATCATAAATCATTTTATAGTACTGCTAAGATAATAAAACTCAAAAAAACAGCCATCATATGATGACTGATGAAAGTTTATCATCGCTTTTTGTACATGATGCTGTTATTAGATTTGGCAGCTTACGTGGTATTCCGTCCCATCGGCCCATTTAATGGCAAAGATACCTTTATCTTCTTTCATGTGCCATGCATAGACCGCGCCTGGGCTTGAATCATTGACATAGCTTGCGACATGCTCTTGCGCATCACCATTTAAGATAATGGGTTGCGCTGCCCATTTTACTTTAGGTAAGGTCACATTGAGCATGACCTGTTTTTTGTTAATGGACTGTTTTACCATAATTTGACTGTCATCAGTACAGGTATAAGGCGCAGGTGCCATGCGATCATAAGCGGCACTGGGTACAGTTTCTGATTCAGGTATGTCTGACGCAGGGACATCTGATGCATTTGGAGTGGTCGGAGCCGTGGTCGCACAAGCACTCAGTAAAGCAAAGGTAGGTAGGGCAATCGCAAATTTAGTCAGGGTATTCATGGCACGCTCCAAAGGTATTGATATTATTATGTACTTAACCATATATGTAATCACGTAATCACGTAATCATGTAATTATCTTTAACTATGCGTTAAGTATCTAACACGTATAGTAGCCAAAATAAGGCTCAAGAAGTGTTAGAAATTGTTTGTTACATGTTTGCTTTGTCACAAAACTACTGACTAGGGCGTGTTGAACATTCAAATGTGGTGCTGGCAGTGACTATTTTTTAGACAATATGCAGTGAAATTTTTGATACCTAGTCATTCTAGGTGAAACAATTTCGCCATATATTGGCAAAAAAGAGTACTGCCCCA
>NZ_JBQSVL010000188.1:0-881 GCF_052376215.1 Psychrobacter sp. AOP7-B1-24 | reverse complement strand
TATAGTCAGTTCAAAACAAAAGTGTTATGGCTAGGACAAACATCATAAAATAATTTGGATAAGTCATTTTCCATCCACCCTTGGCGTAGAAACTTCACTTGAGCCCATTTTTTCTCAATAGGGTTCAAGTCTGGGCTGTACGGCGGCAGCCATAGGATACGATGACCATGCCTGTTCAGTAATTTTTGGATACGTCTACTTTTATGAAACCGAGCGTTATCCATGACAATCACGCATTTGGTTTTAAGGCTTGGGATTAGGGTGTGTTTGCACCAATCGTAGAATATGCCGCTGTTAATGTTGTGTTCAAAGTAATCCAGTGCAAATAGCATCTTTTCATATAGAGCCCCAATGACATTGGTTCGCTTTTTACCTTGCCAGTTGTAGCTCTCGATACAGGGTTTGCCTATCGGTGCATAACCATGAGGACGAATGGTCTGGCTTTCAAAACCGCTTTCGTCCATATACACAATGGGATAACCTTGCTGTTTAAAGTTATCAAGCTTACTCTGATACGCCGCTCTTTTTATTGGACATGCTTTTGGATGCTCTAAGGTCTTTTTTTTGACTGATGCCTAGGCGTTTTAAAGCCTCACAAATGGCTGGGGCAGTACAGTTGAACCGTCTTGCTCTCTCATAGTGATAGTCATCAGGGTAACGCTCAACGTCTTTGCGTAGTGCATCATCCGGTATTTTTGATGGCGTAACATTGCGAGTGCTCTTACTATGCAGCCGTTTCTTCCACTTTTGAATAGTGGTTGGACTAATGTCATAAAAAGAGGCTGCCTCGGCAAAGGTCATGCCATCTGCTAAGCTTTTAAGAACTTGTTTGCGATAATCTAGTGAGTAAGTCATGATAATTGAGTATATCTGTTGAGATG
>NZ_JBQSVL010000187.1:0-941 GCF_052376215.1 Psychrobacter sp. AOP7-B1-24 | reverse complement strand
AAAAAGGACTTCTTACATGGACAACCTAACCGAACTATACTGCCATATTGACGACTTTTATCAGCAATTCAAACCTGAGTTTGACGCTCATTTAATCGCAACGGGACACCAAAGGTTAAGAGCATGCCAGATAAGTGTAGCAGAGATTATGACTGTCTTGGTACTGTTTCATCAACTGCGGTATCGACAGTTTAAGTCTTTTTACTACCATCACATGCTTGGCATGATGAAACGGGAGTTTCCAAATCTGCCGAGCTACTCGCGATTTATAGAGCTTGTGCCGCGCAGTATCATGCCACTGTGCAGCTACTTGCAAAGCATGATGGGCGACTGTACGGGTATCAGCTATATTGATTCAACCAAGATAGCAGTTTGTCATAACAAGCGTATCTACCGTCATAAAGTCTTTAAGGGACTTGCAACCCGAGGCAAAAGCAGCATGGGCTGGTTCTATGGCTTTAAGCTGCACGCCATTATCAATCATAAGGGCGAGCTTGTATCTGTTAAAGTCACTGCGGGTAATACGGATGACAGAGTGCCTGTTAAGGATATGGCAACGCCTGTGTTTGGCAAGGTGTTTGGGGATAGAGGCTATATCAGTAAAGCCCTAAACGAGTGGCTCACAAAACACAATGATACCACGTTGATAACCAAACTTCGGCGTAATATGAAACCCCAATTACTTGAGCCTATGGATGAGGCACTACTCAATCATCGCTCTTTGGTTGAAACGGTGTTTGGAGAGCTTAAAAACTTGTGCCAAATCGAACACTCACGCCATCGTAGTGTCACGGGGTTTATCACAAACTTGCTGTCAGGTTTAATTGCTTATTGCTGGTTTCCCTATAAACCCACCATCAAAAATATGCCTCAGCAGGGACAGGTAGCCACATTGTAAATAGTATCAATGAGTTACAATGTGGCTTATCCCGAACTGGGGT
>NZ_JBQSVL010000186.1:0-944 GCF_052376215.1 Psychrobacter sp. AOP7-B1-24 | reverse complement strand
TATTTGTATCTTTAGACTACCCCAGTCATAGGTTTCTACTTCTTTATTGGCACCAATGACATAGACTTTGCCCTCTTTACGATTAAAACGAATGGGGAAATAGGTGTAGGTAAACAGTTCTCGGCTAAGACGTCTTAATAGTCCATAAATAAATCCAAATAAGATAGCAACCATCAAGCATAAAAATAAAATAAAAAAAGTAAACCCATTTTTGTTTATTTCTAAATAAAATATGTAGCTAGAAGTCCCCAGTATAAAAATTGCTACTAAAGAAAGAAATAATTGACTCCAGACAATCTCGCCACGGATAAAGTCCCACATGTCTACCAGCTCCATATAGGTGCTATTAAACTGTACGACAGTACGCTGCGGACGTAGCGGATAGTCAAGCTTCTGATATGGGCGCAGCTCATGTTGTACATTATCTACTTTATAGGCTTTACCTAAGGTGTCGTAGGTTCCGTTTTTTCCGCGTCCTATCATGTCGATCATCGTTTTACTCCGCCGTCTTTATTAAAGCATCGCCATGCGTCTAGATGGCTTGTTTATTATTATTTTTATTGATAGCACCATTGTCTAAACACCTCTATTGTCAAACTCAACTATTATAAGCCACTACCGCCCAAGCAAATAGACTAGCATTAATCAGTATGATACATACCCATCTGACATTAACTTCCCAATTGCTGCCTTCAAAGGCTAATTTGGCTTCATCAGTTATAGGTTGTATCGGATAGGGATTGTCTTGTCCATCCCAAGTGAGCAGCTTACTGACTTCAGGATGTAATATAGCTCGCTTGGTACATTGATAATGATTGGCCTGAAATAAATTACCCAAAGCGATTATTGAGCCTATTATAAATACCATGATCTGGTCACCACCAGAATGATTGCTAGGTAGTATGCCGTTTTTGCGATAGATAATATCAGCACAGGCAAATAGC
>NZ_JBQSVL010000185.1:0-953 GCF_052376215.1 Psychrobacter sp. AOP7-B1-24 | reverse complement strand
CACCCACCTTAAACTCAGTAATGTCAGTCAGCCAGCGCTTATGCGGATGACCTGCATAAAACTGGCGCTTTAAATAATTCTTCGCGATCTTACCTTGTTGTCCTTTATAGGATCGGTAATTCTGACGTCTTATCTTTGCGCTAAGCTTCATTTGACGCATAAGCTTAGCAATGAGCTTATGGTTATGATAAGCGCCTTGCTGCTTTAACGCAGCTGTGACTCTACGGTAGCCATACCTGCCTTTGTGCTTGTGGTAAAGCTCAGTAATACATTGTTTTAAGTCTGCATATTTGTCTTTAACATCAAACTGACACCTATGGTAGTAAAAGACACTCTTAGCCATCTTAGCGATGTTGAGCAAAGCAGATAAAGGGTGCTCTTGCCTCAATGCTTCGATGAGCCTTGCTTTCTCAAAGCTTGTTTCTTTTCCTTCTCCTTGAGCAAGGCATCGAGCTTTTTTAGGTAAGCAACCTCCGCACGTAGGTATTCATTCTCACGCTTCAATTCTGCTAATGTCTTTTCATCATCTGGTTTGTCTGTAATAAAGGGCTTACTCATGGCGACTCTACCTTTAGGCTTGGTTGTTAGTCCAGACAAGCCGTGTAATCGATACGCTTTGTGCCAATGACTGATTAGGGCCGGTGAGCTGATGTTAAATGTCAGTGCTGTCTGTGATTGACTTAAACCTTGTTCTAGCATGGTGCTTAACACTTTCAGTTTAAACTCACTGCTGTATTTGGCTTTGCTTGTCTTTGGCTTAATGGCATCTATGCCACCGCTTTGGTATTGTTTGACCCATTTGAGTACAAACTCTGGATTGACGTTAAATTTCTTAGCGGTGGCCTGACTACTATGTCCTTGCCGATAGTATGCGATGACTTGCATCTTAAAGTCTAGATCGTAACGCATAAAAATACCCCATAAGTTGTGTCCAACTTATGGGGGTCGGTTCA
>NZ_JBQSVL010000184.1:0-972 GCF_052376215.1 Psychrobacter sp. AOP7-B1-24 | reverse complement strand
ATTGTTTACTTTATTTGAAACGCAAAAGAATGATACATCAACTACGCACATAAATACTCCATGCAAATTACATCTACTTTATTCATTAACATCGTTAAAGTAAAATAAATTTTATATTGGATTTATGATATGCCGAATCTGGAAGTAAATGCTTATGAGCTCATACTATTGTCAGGCTGCATCATGCTTTTCATTGCCAGCATTTCTGCAGCATTTAATAACAGTTTTGACGACTTTTCATGGAAGCACATCACCACATGGTTATTTGTCCTAGGTAGTTTACTAACGCTTATTGGATATGTTGGTTATAAAGTCTACGCTTATTATCATCCTTATGCGTGGCTGGATTAACATAAAAAGCAGCTTAATTTTCCTTAAGTAACCGTTGATAGTGTTATTAATGTATTTTGCTGATAAAATATTACTTGTTCAGGACGAAAATAATTTTCGACTGACAAAGATTAGGTGCTATCAAACATACACTATAAAACCAATCAAAATATTAAAGGAAAATTCTGTGAAAAAACTTCTAGCTTCGACCGCTATGCTTGCCACTCTTGCTCTAGCGGGCTGCACATCAACAGGTGCTGGCACGACTACAGGCACTACTGCTAGCACAGCCATGACAACTGCAAGTAGTCTTGGCATGAGTGTCCTGACATCAGCAGTAGATACAAAATGTCGTACCGCAATCGAAGAACAAAGCGCATGGGGTATTGCTAGTCTTGCTATGACTGATACACAGCAAGAAACCTTCAAAACTAACGTTTGTGGTTGTGTCACTGAGCAAGCATCAGAAGATGTAACTATCGTTGAATTAGGCAATGCTGCTATAGATTCAAGCTATCGCACTGAATTGGTCGCCAACGTCGTTGCTGACTCTATACAAAGCTGTTATACCAGCTTCGTTCAATAATTGTGTGTTAATAGTTTATAACAGGTAATAAAAAAGGCCAGATTATCAGTGATAAT
>NZ_JBQSVL010000183.1:0-988 GCF_052376215.1 Psychrobacter sp. AOP7-B1-24 | reverse complement strand
AATATTTATTTTAAATTTCGTTAAATTATTAGATATAATCGTTACTAGTGGTTTATATATAGAAACTCTCTTGAATATAAAATGATAATAATTAAGAGTATTTAAAGTTAACAATATATTTGCTAGATGATTGCTGAGCAAAGTTTATTCATGTCATAATAATAAGTATATTTATCTAAACCGTCTTTTAATACGGCATAGGTTTCCTGCTCTAAGTTATTATAGTTATAGCCTATAAAAAATAAGGTGTCGTCTTTTAGTGTTATTTTATTATTAGCACACTGAATTACATATTTAGGATCAAAATTTGAAATTTCATTGTCGTTATTATATCTTACAAAAAAATTTACTTTTTTTATTTCTCCCATGCGAACTTGCATAGGTAATTTGTAAAAGGCTCCAGTCTGCTGGATTTCATGATGTTTAGTTATTTCCGATAAAATATTATCAGCAATTTCTCGATAGTCACTAGTTAAGTTTTCGTTGATATTACTGACAATAAAATTTCTGGTAATGCCATATACCGATGATTTACCGATAATCTTATCGATACTTTCTGTTTCGTTGTTTTTTTTGATAAAGTAATGATATTCTGTTGAGTTGGATAGAGTAGTGAAGTCGGTTAGTACATTTTGACCATCAATATTATCAATATATGTATGTCTCAATGGTGTGTCAGCAGGTGTGCTAATATCTGCTAAAATAACTTCTAGCTGCTTTTTAGTCAACTGCTCATGACATTTACTCTCAACGGAGCAGTCTGTAGTGTTTGATAGATCATCTTTGATTTCAGTTTGAGCATTACTGGTACAGTTACAAAGCAATAGTATTGAAAATATTGTTATTGATTTATTCATATAGTGCTCTTTATCGAAAGCCTTTTAGTATTTTTGGTGATGGTTGCTTTAACGCGTGTTCAAGGATTTAGAGCCCCGCTAAATCTTAAGCTTTTCATTAAAGGACACCTTATACCTGTAAAAAATTATTT
>NZ_JBQSVL010000182.1:0-1014 GCF_052376215.1 Psychrobacter sp. AOP7-B1-24 | reverse complement strand
AGTGAAGGCAGCACTCAAGCCCTCTATCCAAGTGCGCAGCAAGACATCAGTGCTCATCAAGCGTGGCAAAACAAGCTGATGCAGGCGTCTTATGAAGACGATATCATTGCCCAATTAAACCCAAACGGAAATCAACAACATCAGCAGCATGGTATCGATACTTATGTATTGCAAGTCTATATTCATGAGCGTCACCATCCGCCCTTTACACCGCTCACTGACTTAATCGGTAGCACACTTACCTTAAGCTTTGATACCCCAAGCGGCCTACATTACCGTCATTTATACCTAACGGCCATACATCAATTGGATCACGATGGCAGCTATGGCTATTATCGTCTGCTCGCACAACCACTTACCTATCGCTTGCATCAGCATCCACGCTGTCATATAGACACTGACCTATCGGTACAATCAATGGTGGCAGAACGCACAGCTACTCTAGAGATAGAGACCGTCGATGATAGCAATAGTGAAGACGCCAGCTGGACACCTGCACGTATGACCCAGTGGCAAATCAGTGACTGGACACATATCTGTGAGCGGCTTGCACGTCAAGGACTGACCGCCTATCTGCGTCATGAGCAAACGGATGAACATACACCGCCGAAGCTCATTATCACCACAGCGAGTCCAAGTGATAGCGAGGGTATCAGCGCAAACATTGGTGCGCTACGCTACCAACAAGTATTACACGACCGCGTACATGCGCCAGTGTTAGCACTGAGTGAGCAAATCATCACTCAGCCAGGCTCTATAACGGTGCAACGCTTTAATAGTGCTAGTGTCGCACACCCTACTCAGTCCGCTGATGTTGCTATAAACAGCAACACTGATGGAAATAGTGCTGACGAGGACAATCAAGCAAGTGGCCAAACACTCACGCTAGACACTCCTGCTGCGTTTGCCCCAGTGACAGATACCGAGACCATCGATGAAGCGACTGTCGTCGCCAATAGTCATCAAAGCCACTATAGCGTTTATCATGCACTCGCCCATGCCACCGATTTGAAT
>NZ_JBQSVL010000181.1:0-1051 GCF_052376215.1 Psychrobacter sp. AOP7-B1-24 | reverse complement strand
GTTGTACGGTTTCTTCAGCATAGCTCACTCTGGTTCAGCATACGTTGGGAGTCTACCAACTACATACCATTTGTCATTATACTTATCTATGATAGTTACTGATTCCTTAAAAAACACCGACTTTCGCCCCACCCCCTCAAAACCCGTATCCCAGCTAATCTCAACGTGCGTAGGAATGACATTCTTGCCGCCTCCACGAAACATCTCAGAAATCTCTTTACCGCCCCCTTCTATGTAATGCCGAGTAATATGTACCCATATCATCTCGCCATCATGCAGCTTGACCTCTTCATCATATTCAATGGTCATGGTTTTGGGCTTAAATAATGAGCTACAAGATGATAACGGTAGTAGGCACAAGGCTAGTATCAGGGGTTTGAGGAAGGATTTTATGGTCATGTGATGTTTTCTCTAATAGTGAGCCTTCTTAATTTTAAAGTTAGTTACTTGTTAGCGTGAATATTAAATAGTGATTTTTCAGGAACGAGTAATTTTTCTTTGGTTATATACTCTTCAGTCTGAACTTTCCCAGTGCCTTTCTCTCCGTATCTATTGTTGCCCCAGAACCATGCATATCCGTTATTATCAATAAACCCATGAAAACTATTTCCTCTTACAAACTGATTAACATGAATATTATTCATTATTTCTATAGGGTTAGTATAATAATTCATCGAAATACCATTATTTGAACGAGTCGCATATGCTCCCCAAATAAATAGTTTTCCATTTACTGTATTTGCAGCACTATCACTAATAGCAACAACTTTATTCAGACCTTGTATTTTTGTTGGCACTGAAAAATCTTTACTTGTTGTACCCTGTGCAGTTTCACCGTTTACACTATTTCCCCAGCTATAAACTGAACCATTATCAAGTAATACTACTCTGCCATTACTATCTGCTAAACTCACTGCTTTACTTGGAAGTTCTACTTTATTAGGTGGGTAATATAGTTCACCTCTATCGTTCCTCTTGGGTTCAATACCTAGAATTCCCGTTTGAGTCGTTCTTAATCCAGTCGTAAATACTTCACCCTCTTCACTTAAAT
>NZ_JBQSVL010000180.1:0-1087 GCF_052376215.1 Psychrobacter sp. AOP7-B1-24 | reverse complement strand
ATACCAAACCCAACAATTAAAGTTGCGCCCAAGCACGAGCAGTTAACGACCGAATTCTTTGTGGCTGTTTAAGCAAATTATTCCAAGCCAAGCAAGCGGCATCAACAATAGCCTCATAACTGTCATAACAACGATTGGATAACTCATTTTGCTTAAGGTACTGCCATACTCTCTCAGAGGGATTGAGCTCAGGTGAATAAGGCGGTAGTTTAAGCATAGTGACATTAGCCTGATTCAAGCTTGGTTGATGCCATAATGCGCCATCCATCACCACCACCGCATGACGTCCTTTTGGAACGGCTTTACTAATCTCTTGCATATGCAATAACATGGTGTGTTTATTAACGAAAGGCAGTACTAAGCCGACAGCCTTCTTTGTCGCTGGACAAAAGGCACCAAACAGATAAGCGGAATGAAACTGTTGCTGCTTGATCAGTCGAGGTCGCCCACCGCGGTAATGCCAAACTCTGGTCAATGAGCCTTGTTGTCCTATTCGAGTTTCATCTTGAAACCAGATGTCCACTTGATCTAGGCTCACATCAGTAGGCAGTGACGCCTTAACCTGTGCTATAAAGTTTTTTTAAAAGCGTCTTGAGCTTGTGGGTCGGCTTTTGGATGCTGACTACGAGCACTTATCCAACTCATATCAATACGCTTGAGTAGCTCGTAGATACCGTTAACGGTGTAGTGAGCGTTGTAGTGTTCTTTAGCCAATTGCTGAATGTCTTTGCCGGTTAGACGACCGCCAGCGCGCTTTTCTTGTTCAGAGACTATCATGGCTTTAAAAGCGGCTGTGTCTGCTTCTGCCAATTTGCTGTGACGACCTCGACGATGACGATCATAGAGACTCTCAAGTCCTCGTTCATAATATCGCTTCAATGTCCGTCTGGCAGTTTCAGGATGTATGCAGAGGTCTTTGGCAATATCGTTGGTGGCTTTGCCTATACTATATTGGTGTAAGATGAGCAGGCGTAGTCGGGCTCTGGGATTGCGCTCAGTCTTTGAGTGTTTGCCAAAGTCATGGTCTTCTAGGTTATGTATTGGTATAGTCATAAGCGGATTATACTATATATTTTGGGTTTGGTAT
>NZ_JBQSVL010000179.1:0-1102 GCF_052376215.1 Psychrobacter sp. AOP7-B1-24 | reverse complement strand
GATTGTTCCAAAAGTCTGGTTTTACATTACGTTGAGAGGATGCCCAAAAACATCATTGAAAAAGTCAGCTTTACGTTAATAGTCGATGGTAAGAAGGAGCATATCTCTTATACCATTCCTCTTAAGTATAAATATCAGTATTCTTATTTGAGTATTTTGATGAGTGTATAAAAGCTTCCTGAGGCTTGATTATCATTGCTCTACTCAACCAACTCAAACTGCTGCTTAGCTACGTTATATTTATAAGTGCTTTTTTCCTCAGAGCTTGGTGCCTTATTACTATCACTACCAATCTTACCTGATTTTATCGTAAGGCTCATATTCAGCGGATAAAAGCCTGCGGTCATTGGCGCATTATAATCATGACTCACATAGCCTGTGCCTTCGTAATACCTGCCAGCACTATAACTTTCAGAGTAATAATCTGCATCTATTTCAGCGATGGTTTTTATTTTGCCATCTATAGGCACATACATCTGCCAGATACAGTTGGATTGCCCGCCCGCCCCTGAGCCGCAGGTTTTACCGGTCCAGCCATATTTGTTTTCACCGACTTCAGAGAGCTCAAACTCATAATGTCTACTCCTGCCTGAGCCGCCACTATAAATGAAAGGCTCACTGGCAGATACGACCCATAAGTTGCCCATTTTATACAGCTCAAATAACCCGCCTATACCTGGATCAGCTCTAGATATATTTCCATCGTAGACGTAACCCGAGGTTAGCAGATACAGCCGAGTGCCACCGTTGACTTCTTCAACTTGATACTTAATAGGCGCGATGCAGTAGCTGTCTTCAAATACATAGTCACTACGCTCGTTATCAAAGGTTT
The DNA here is from genome assembly GCF_052376215.1 of Psychrobacter sp. AOP7-B1-24. Taxonomy (NCBI): domain Bacteria; kingdom Pseudomonadati; phylum Pseudomonadota; class Gammaproteobacteria; order Moraxellales; family Moraxellaceae; genus Psychrobacter; species Psychrobacter sp. AOP7-B1-24. The sequence continues at coordinate 270 of NZ_JBQSVL010000179.1, read as the reverse complement.
CTTTGCGATGATACAGGGTGCAGCCACGCAGTTTGTCATAGTCTGAGCCATAGTTGACCGCCATGACACTATTGATGGCTTGGCTAATATCCGCTGGAATAGGCTGCTGCGGCAAAGTGGGGATTTGCGCGGTGGCTAGTGTAGATAGTAATACTGCAGACATAGGCGTGAGCAGTCGGCTTACCCTGTATGAAATATTAGATAGGCGTTTAATGGTCATAAGTATTGATCTTATTGGCTGTAAGGCGTTATAGCTTGTTCAAGCCGGTC
>NZ_JBQSVL010000178.1:0-1120 GCF_052376215.1 Psychrobacter sp. AOP7-B1-24 | reverse complement strand
AAATATGGACATCAGCTATTAGATCAAGAAAAGTTCGGCATGACAGAAACTATTAATTTAGTAATTAACGATCACGATAAAGCTGATGCAATACTGGATCAGCTTTATCAGCAATATTCAGTTAAAGTTGAAAATAATGACGTATTGAGTGATGGGGAAACGCTGCATAGCTATGTTCGCTATAAAGGTATATTGTTCGAGATTTGGGGAATAAACAGAACCAATCATCCTATTGAAAAGTGCAACTTTGCTTTTTTGACAAGCTTATCAATCAGTTAGAGACTAAGCATGATTAAACTTATTTTTATAGCAATGTCACTGTCATTAGCAAGTTGTACAACCGCAAGTACTTCAGAAGTCATGGTTAGTGAGCCAGCACTACTGCAAGATGATGAACAGGCAATAATAAATGAACCTGTAAATAATAAAAAACCAGTAATATGCTATGAACCACCTGAATATGATAATCCACCGGAACTACCTGATACAGGAGTGCGCAGAGAGACTCCTATTGATGTCGTACCGAAAGAGCTATTTATCGGAAGATTTAAAGCCTCTCCCTTATGGGAGCAAACAGAACGTAAAGATGAAGACAGATCCAGTTTTAGACTTAGTGCTCTTAACGGTTTTCTTCAAGTTCGTAGCAGTCCTACACATGTAAAGAAAGTTACTTATACCCCTCTAGATGTAAGTAAAAGAAATAAAGATGGACATCAGCTATTGGATCAAGAAAAAAGTGCTATGACGGAGATTATTGATTTAGTGATTAATGATCACCAGAAAGCTGCTGCAATACTAGATCAGCTTTATCAACAATATTCAGTTAAAGTTAAGAATAATGACGTATTGAATGACGGAGAAACGCTGCATAGCTATGTTCGCTATAACGGTATATTGTTTGAGCTGTGGGGTTTAAGTAGAAATACGCATCCTTTGGAAGTATGTAATTTCAATATGCTAACAACGCTGACAGTCAGTTAGAAATTAAACATGATTAAACTGACTTCTTATGACCTTAGAGTTATCTAAAATCATTGATATTACTAAAAAGAATTTTCTCTGAAAGTTTTATATAGTTTTAACATCAGTTGCAAGATTAAGTAGTGTACTAAAAATAATT
>NZ_JBQSVL010000177.1:0-1133 GCF_052376215.1 Psychrobacter sp. AOP7-B1-24 | reverse complement strand
GTTAGTCATTGCTTATTCTCCTGTTAGTGGATTATAAGCAGTTACACAGAGTTTGGGAAACTCCCCTATGGTAAAGGACTTTAATATGAAGCTGTTACCTTTCTTCTTAGCCATATCTGACATCCCAGTAGACATTGTCCGCTAATAGAGCATAGGTAGCTTTCTGTTGATTGGTTAAGTTGCTCATTATTTAGTTTCCTTTTCATTAAGTATCGTGATAGGTATTTCTAATCTTCTAAACCTTTCGTCTTGTTTGCTTTCAAGCGATAACTTTTCGCTCCATGTAATCTTTTTACCATCTAATGGTCTAGGAACTAAACCCCAATCACTGATACCTAAAGGATGAATGATGTTCATACTATTGAAACTATCAATGTTAGCGACATCTGCTTTGACAAACTCACCTTGTTGATTGAGCGCAGCAATACATATCTGCTTATATGTGACACCCACTAAACGACAATTAATTGAATTATTAAGGTGCTCTGACCCCTGCCGTCAAATCCGTACACATAAACTTGGGAGATTTTAATTACGCAGCCTGACGATAGTAGTCAAACCACACCTGTCTTGGCGCTCGATAGCCCAAGCCCTTTTGAATCCTAGTCTGATTATAATACAGCTCAATATACCCAATGATATCGCTAGTGGCTGCAAACCTCGTTTTATAATCTTGATGATATACTAGTTCATTCTTCAAGACGCCCCAGAAGCTTTCTATAGGTGCGTTGTCATAGCAATTACCTTTGCCGCTCATTGAGCCTGTAAACTTATGCTGCTCGATAATCTTATGGTACGCATGGCTACAATATTGGCTACCTCTATCTGAATGAACAATCAGTCCTTGAGTAGGTCGTTTGTTCTTGATTGCCATATTGAGTGCACGGCATACTAAATCAGCGGTCATGCGCTTATTGATAGCGTAGCCGACAAGCTCTTTGGTGTATAAATCTTTCACTCCAGCTAAATATAACCAGCCCTCAGCAGTCCAGATATAGGTAATGTCGCTGACCCATGCTTCGTTAGGACGCTTAGCGTCAAACCTCTGATCTAAAACATTGTCATAGACCAGCTTGTTGTGGTTTGAGTCAGTAGTGACTTTAAAGCGCTTATGACGACGGCATTTGATGCCG
>NZ_JBQSVL010000176.1:0-1146 GCF_052376215.1 Psychrobacter sp. AOP7-B1-24 | reverse complement strand
CATTCAGAGAAATAGCTATTTTACTAAATAATTCACCTATATATTGGTTTAATGCATATTCTTCTTTACTACCTGCAAAGCCACTATCTTCGTGCTCAGTTGAAAAACTATCTATATTGTCGAGAAAGTAAGATGTATCTACTTTGAAGTTTTCTCGAACATATTGCACAGATATAGCTTTAGCATCTTCTAAAAAAAGTAAATTATGTTTTTTTTGCGTAGTAGTGCATTGCTCATGATTATATAAATTGTTAACTATACCTATATCTTCAGGCATACCTAGAACTACCTCAATAGCATTAGATTGATTATGCAACCTATTTATCATATTATTAATATTAAACATATCTTCCGAAGTAATAGTACTATCGGTATTCAATTTATTTTCCATGAAATCACCTAGTTTTTATCTCAAATGGAAGTTATAAGTTACTAGCTGATAGTTATTTAATATAATCAACAAGCTGTCCTAATAATTCATCCGGTACACCTTTAGCCTGTAGGCTTTTCATTAATATATCTTTATCATGCAAAGCTATATCGACCGCTTGCTTATCACGACTACTCATTTTCATTTTTATTTCATCTGGTGTGAGTAAATCGAAGCTAACAGCCTTACCAGCCCGCAAGTCATCTAGATGATTTGCCCATTGGTTCATCATCATCTGTCGCTCTGCTAGATGTGCTGAAAGGTCATAACGCTTTTTTACGCTTGACTGTTCAAGATGAGCAAGTTGTATCTCTATAAGGTTCTGACTAAATTGCAACTCATATAGTCCTGTGCTGGCAAGCTGCCTAAATCCATGGCCAGTCATTTTAGGATAGGGGTCGCCTGTGTAGCCCATACGCTTTAAGGCCTGATTGAACCAGACATCGCTATAAGGCTTGCTACGCTCAAAGTTGTAAAAGACATAACCTGTTTTTTCTGTCAAAGGTCTCATACGCTCAATAATGGCCATCGCCTGAGGTGACAACGGAATAATATGATCTTGACGCATCTTCATCTTATGCGCTGGGATACGCCAGACGTTTTTATGATAATCAATCTCTGACCACTCAAAGAACCTTAGCTCTTTAGTCCGGACAAAGCACAACGTCATCAGCTGTATGCCTGCGATAGTTTGTTGATGCGCATTTGGGTTGTCT
>NZ_JBQSVL010000175.1:0-1148 GCF_052376215.1 Psychrobacter sp. AOP7-B1-24 | reverse complement strand
AAAAAAGAGGAAATACCCATGGCAAAGGCCAAGTTTGAACGCAACAAGCCACACGTCAACGTCGGTACCATTGGACACGTTGACCACGGTAAAACAACACTAACAGCTGCAATCGCAACAGTAGCAGCAATCACTTCAGGTGGCGAAGCCAAAGACTACGCTTCTATTGACTCAGCACCAGAAGAAAAAGCACGTGGCATCACCATCAACACCTCACACGTAGAATATGACACAGCTACTCGTCACTACGCCCACGTTGATTGCCCAGGTCACGCCGATTATGTTAAAAACATGATCACTGGTGCCGCTCAAATGGATGGCGCAATCCTAGTTGTATCAGCAACTGACGGCCCAATGCCACAAACACGTGAGCACATCTTGCTATCACGTCAGGTTGGCGTACCATACATCATCGTATTCATGAACAAATGTGACATGGTAGATGACGAAGAACTACTAGAACTAGTAGAAATGGAAGTTCGCGAACTATTGAATGACTATGACTTCCCAGGTGACGACACTCCAATCATCAAAGGTTCAGCAACTGAAGCCCTAAAAGGCTCAGAAGACAAATATGGCCAACCAGCCGTAGTAGAACTACTAGAAGTACTAGACACTTACATCCCAGAGCCAGAGCGTGACGTTGACAAAGCATTCCTAATGCCAATCGAAGACGTATTCTCAATCTCAGGTCGTGGTACCGTAGTAACAGGTCGTGTTGAATCTGGTATCGTAAAAGTTGGTGACGAGATCGAAATCGTCGGTATCCGTGACACTCAAAAAACCACCTGTACTGGTGTAGAGATGTTCCGTAAACTGCTTGACGAAGGTCGTGCAGGCGAAAACTGTGGCGTACTACTACGTGGTACTAAACGTGAAGACGTACAACGTGGCCAAGTACTAGCTCAGCCAGGTACAATCACGCCTCACACCAAGTTTGACGCAGAAGTATATGTACTATCAAAAGAAGAGGGTGGTCGTCACACACCATTCCTAAACGGCTATCGTCCACAGTTCTACTTCCGTACCACTGACGTAACTGGCGCAATCCAATTACAAGACGGTACTGAAATGGTAATGCCTGGTGACAACGTTGAGATGGGCGTAGAGCTTATCCACCCAATCGCTATGGACAAAGGTCTTCGCTT
>NZ_JBQSVL010000174.1:0-1261 GCF_052376215.1 Psychrobacter sp. AOP7-B1-24 | reverse complement strand
GAATTATTTACTGTTTCACCCGATTATCAACTCGCATCAATTAGTTGGTTTTTTAATGGCTTATGCTTTTAGTTGGTTGTTTGGGCAAGGCTTGTTTTTCTTTCTAGTAGTAGTATCTAGTTATATATTTGTCAAAGATTTTGAATACGCAGCGCTATTTTTAATAATCATGCTTACTTTGTTCCTGATAGTTTTTGGTTTTGGATCATATTTAGTTTTAAAACAACTTAAAAACAAAAAATCCTACTACAACAAAATCTTACTGCTAAAACAAACACAACAGCTTGCTTATTACGAACATAACCGCAAGCAAGAGCCTATCTTCCATCTAATTAACTACAAAGATATTGTCGCGTCGGTTAGACGTAACAAAGGCGTTGTCTTTGAAGCCTTGAATCTGCATGTGATTGATCCGAAAACAAATCAAACCATCCAAAGCATCAACCTTGAAGACATGCAGCTTAGTCCTTATGATCAGTGGACGTTTATTCGTACCTATATGGAACGTCCAGCAGACGAGCTACCGCTTGACCCACGATACGCTCACGCTTGTCCGACAGATATCAGCACCTCGCTATTGGCTTGTGCTGATATCGCTCAAGAGAAGAAAGACAAAGGTTTGACAGGTTTACGTCATGAAGTGACGGTTATGGGCTGGTTGAGAGCGTGTACGGTGAGCTACTTAGATCTAGCTGAAGGCAATATTTATCAATCGAGTGCCAACCCTGCATTACATCCTGAAGTGCAGCGTCGCCTCATGTGGGATGGAAAAAACAACCCATATAATGTACTGCCTGTCACCGCTGAGCGCCAAGCCGCCTTTGATAATGAAAACACAAAGGTCAAACTTAAATGGTATTCAGGCATCGCCGTGAATGCGACATGGTTTATCGGTTCGATACTGTATGTGATGCTGGTGATTGCTTAGATAAAAACAACAATAAACAAGCTATCTAGGCATATAAGAGTGCTTTAACAAAGACGGCGGAGTAAAACGATGATCGACATGATAGGCCGCGGAAAAAACGGAACCTACGACACCTTAGGTAAAGCTTATAAAGTAGATAATTTACAACATGAGCTGCGCCCATATCAAAAGCTTGATTATCCGCTACGTCCGCAGCGTACTGTCGTACAGTTTAATAGCACCTATATGGAGCTGGTAGACATGTGGGACTTTATCCGTGGCGAGATTGTTTGGAGTCAATTATTTATTTTGATAGCTGTATTATTTAGCATCGGTACTTTTTTCTTAGTATTA
>NZ_JBQSVL010000173.1:0-1277 GCF_052376215.1 Psychrobacter sp. AOP7-B1-24 | reverse complement strand
TGAGCTATGCTGAATAAACCGTAGAGATAAACTTGGTAAACTAAGCACAATAACAGGAGTTTATCATGACCAAGAAAATCAGAACCTACAGTGACGAATTTAAAGCCGAAGCCGTCAAGAAGATATCAGACAACAACGGCAATATTTCAGCTACTGCAAAGCAGCTCGGGATCGCCATGCAAACCTTATCGAACTGGAACAACAAAGCTAATCAAGGCAAACTTGCAGGAACAGCTCAATACGATCCTGATCTTATGACGGCTCTTCAAGAAATAAAGCAGCTCAAGCGACAACTTAAAGTTGCCGAAGAGGAGCGAGAGATCCTAAAAAAGGCCACGGCGTACTTTGCAAAGCACAGTTAGTCAAGTACGCCTTTATCAAAGACAACCAGCAAGTCTTTAGCATTAGTAGCATGTGCCGCGTACTACAGGTTAAACCCTCAAGCTACTATGACTGGCTGGGTCGTCATATCAGCTGTCAGCAGGTACATCGTAATCAGTGCGAGTTATTGGTTAAAGCCGCTCACAATGAAACGAAAGAACGTTATGGCGTAGATCGACTGCATGCTCATCTAAGCGAGCAAGGGCATGACATTAGCCTGTATATGGTAAGAAGCATCAAAGAGGAACACGGCATTAAATGTCGTCGTCATAAGCGCTTTAAAGTGACCACCGACTCTAATCACAACAAACTGGTCTATGATAACGTGCTGGATCAGCAGTTTGATGCCAAGTGTCCTAATGAGTCTTGGGTCAGTGACATCACCTATATCTGGACACATGAGGGCTGGCTGTACTTAGCGGGAGTCAAAGACTTATATACCAAAGAGCTGGTCGGCTATGCGATCAACAAACGCATGACCGCAGATTTGGTCTGTCACGCATTGAACATGGCAATCAAAAACAAACGACCTGCCAAAAAACTAATAGTCCATTCTGACAGAGGCAGCCAGTATTGCAGCCATGCCTACCATAAGATCATTAAACAGCATCAGTTTACAGGATCTATGAGCGCTAAAGGTAATTGCTTCGACAATGCTCCAATAGAAAGCTTCTGGGGCACTTTAAAGAACGAGCTGGTATATCATCAGGATTATAAGACTAGATTTGCAGCGATCAACGATATTATTAGATACATCGAGCTGTACTACAATCAGACTAGAATTCAAAAGGGCTTGAGCTATAAATCACCAAGACAGGTGTGGTTTGATTATTATCGTCAGGCTGCGTAACTAAAATCTCCCAAGTTTAAGTCTACGGGATTGACGGCAGGGGTCA
>NZ_JBQSVL010000172.1:0-1278 GCF_052376215.1 Psychrobacter sp. AOP7-B1-24 | reverse complement strand
TGAGCTATGCTGAAGAAACCGTAGAAATAAACTTGGTAAACTAAGCATATTAATCGGAGTTTACCATGACCAAGAAAATCAGAACCTACAGTACAGAATTCAAAGCAGAAGCCGTTAAGAAGATAGCAAACAATAACGGTAATGTTTCAGCCACAGCCAAGCAACTTGGCATAGCGATGCAAACGTTATCTAACTGGCAGAACAAAGCCAATCAAGGCAAGCTTATCGGCACAGAACAATATGACCCTGATCTCATGACGGCTCTTCAAGAAATAAAGCAGCTCAAGCGACAACTTAAAGTTGCTGAGGAGGAGCGCGAAATTCTAAAAAAGGCCACGGCGTACTTCGCGAAAAACAGTTGATGAAGTACGTCTTTATCAAAGACAACCAGTACCTTTTTAGTATTACCTGCATGTGCCGCGTATTAAACATAAAACCATCAAGCTACTACGACTGGATAAATCGTGAGATGAGTGAACAGCAGATACACCGTAACCACTGTGAGCTATTAGTTAAAGCGGCTCATAGTGAAACTAAAGAACGTTATGGTGTTGATCGACTACATGCCTACATAAGTGCGCAAGGGTATAATATTAGCCAATATATGATTAGAAGTATTAAAGAAGAGCGTGACATCAAATGCCGTCGCCACAAACGCTTTAAAGTCACCACTGACTCAAACCATAACAAGCTTGTCTATCCAAACATGCTGGATCAGCAGTTTGATGCTAAGCACCCCAATGAGTCTTGGGTCAGTGACATCACTTATATTTGGACTGCTGAGGGTTGGCTATACTTAGCAGGTGTTAAAGATCTCTACACCAAAGAGCTTGTTGGATATGCCATAAGTAAGCGCATGACCGCCGATTTAGTCTGTCATGCATTGAATATGGCAATTAAGAATAAAAGACCAAGCCAAGGGCTGATTGTGCATTCTGATAGAGGTAGCCAGTATTGCAGTCATGCCTATCACAAAATTATCAAGCAGCATCATTTTAAAGGCTCAATGAGTGGTAAAGGCAATTGCTTTGATAATGCTCCTATAGAAAGCTTCTGGGGTACGTTAAAGAATGAGCTTGTATACCATCAAGAGTATAAAACAAGGTTTACAGCGACCAACGAGATCACACAATATATAGAGCTGTATTACAACCAAACTAGGATTCAAAAGGGTTTAGGCTATAAATCGCCAAGACAGGTGTGGTTTGACTTTTATCGTCAGGCTGCGTAACTAAAATCTCCCAAGTTTATGTGTCCGGATTTGACGGCAGGGGTCAA
>NZ_JBQSVL010000171.1:0-1342 GCF_052376215.1 Psychrobacter sp. AOP7-B1-24 | reverse complement strand
CACTGATTGAACGGTCAGCGTGTTGTTACCATCACCATCAGTGTCATTGGTCAAGACGTTGTCAATCAATACTGTGTCTTCAGGCGTGATTTCAACTTCAGGGTTCGCGACCGGTACATCTTCTACTGGCTCAACCGTGATGTCTAAAGTGGTACTGTCAGTGTTGCCCTCAGGGTCAGTCACGGTGTAGCTCACTTGTGGCACCGTGCCATTGAAGTTAGGTGCCGGATCAAAGGTGTAGCTGCCATCCGCATTCAAGGTCAAGTCACCGATAGGATCACCATTGTTATCAGTCAGGGCGGTTTCGGTGCCTAGAACCAATGTAACTTGAGTACCACTACCATCAATGTCTACGGTCGCTAATTGAACGGTCAAGGTGTCGCCATCTTCGTCTGTGTCATTGCTGATAACGTTGCCTGTTAAGGTGACGTCTTCAGGTGTGACTTCGGTTTCAAGATTGGCTTCAATGTCGTTCACTGGTGTAACCGTGATTGTCTCTGTTGCTGTTGCTGTCTCTGTACCATCTGTGATGGTGTAGTCAAATTTGACTTCACCATTAAAGTCAGCATCAGGCGTGAAGCTGATTTCACCTGCCGCATCAATGTTCACCACGCCATTTGGTACGATGATGCTTTGGGCGGTGCCTGGGGTTAAGGTGGTTCCATTGATATCAGTGATGGTTAGAACGTCGCCATCAAAGTCACTGTCAGCATTTAGTGGGTCAAGCACCACGGTGCCATCTTCGTCTACGGTATACGTATCATCTACCGCTATGGGTGCTGTCGGTGGGTAGTCGATGGTGACCGTCGCCTCATTTGAGGTCAAGCCCGTGCTGTCATCAACAGTGTAGCTGATCGGTGTTGGGTCATCAGCGAAACCTGTTGTTGGCGTGAAGGTGATAACACCTGTGTCTGGGGCAACACTCCATGAACCTTCACCTGGTACGTCAACTGATTTTCCATCAGCGGCGATGATGCTGCCTGCTGCTGGTGATTGGGTGATGATGACGGTAGTTGGGTCAAGATCATTTTCAGGATCATTGTCATTTGCTACAACGTCAACTGATACGGCTGTGTTTAAAGGACCTGCTTTTAAATCATTACTTGCAACTGGTGCAGTCTGCGGATAATCAATAGTAACCGTTGCTTCGTTTGACGTCTCTCCATCTAGGTTATCAACGGTGTAGCTGATTGGCGTTGGGTCACCAGTAAAGCCTGCTTCTGGGGCAAAGGTGATGGCACCTGTGTCTGGGTCAACACTCCATGAACCTTCACCTGGTACGTCAACCGATTTGCCGTCAGCGGCAATGGTGCTACCTGCTGGTGCTTGGGTGATGATGACA
>NZ_JBQSVL010000170.1:0-1356 GCF_052376215.1 Psychrobacter sp. AOP7-B1-24 | reverse complement strand
ATAACTTTTACTTATAGTAAGCATTTTCAGTACGAGTATGGTCAGTATCATCAACCACTTGCGTCAATTCTGGAATTTGCTGTTTCAGCTGCACTTCAACGCCCTGACGCAAGGTCATGTCAACGGCTGAACACCCTTGGCAACCACCGCCGAATTTTAATACAGCAGTCAAGCCAATACCTTCTTCCTCAATCAGCTCAAGCAACTGCACATCACCGCCATGCGCCGCCAAGCCAGGGTTGATCTCTGACTGTAATACATAGTTGATGCGCTCTTCTACACTGGCATCCGCGCCTACTTTTGGTACTTTAGAGTTTGGTGCGCGGAAAGTCAGCTGACCGCCGAAACGGTCTTTATTATAATCAATAACCGCATCTTCTAAATAAGGTACTGACGCCGCTTCGATAAATGCAGAAAAGCTTTCATACGTAAAACATAAATCAGCGCTATCTTCTTCGCCCGGCTGGTTATAAGCCATGCAGCACTCTGCACGCGGTGTACCAGGATGCTCAACGAAAATACGCACACCAATACCATCTGTATCTTGTTTAGACAGCAAATCTGCCAAGTATCCTTGAGCTGATTCGGTAATGGTAATATTACTTTTTGCTTCAGCCTGATCGGTATCTAACGCTGACTCATAGTCAGCTGATGGTGCTACTTGCTCATTCTCACTCATAATACGTCCTATCCGTTATGACACAAGCGCTATATCTGTCTTGGCTGCTGTGTCGTGAATGTTAAATTTGGGTAGCTTATATAATAGGTAATTTGTATAAATTGTATGGAGTATCAGTCATCACAGCCGGCTTTCTACAATGCCGCACGCCGTTGTTAAAAATGGTGATACATTTATATCGGATATTATACCGCACTCAGGCGACAATTCCGACTGCACCACTGTGATTTAAATCATAGCAGCACAAATGACTACTATCAGTTTTTTTAATGGTGTTTATGAAATTTAGAGTAATTGATATATTTCTTCTATATAAAGACAGCTAACGTGATTATCAAGTTGCTTCAACCCCAGTCAGTCACCTATTATTTTAGCTGAATACTAAAGCACGGCTAGTAGTATACGAGACAGCATAGTTAAAGCTATCATCATACCAACTATGCCAAAACTGGTTTTAAGTCTGCTGATACTGGTAGAGTATATTATCCGAATTTTTTTATAGGTTTTCTATTGATTATTATATTAGGCATTATTGCTGCCCTTATCATAGTTGTCGCGCTGTTAGTACCTGAAGGTACTAATTATACTAAAGCCGTAAAAGAAATCATGTCACGCTATATCAAGATTCCTATGTCGCTTGCATTTTTTCGTAATCCATTACTTCAGTTAATATTTTT
>NZ_JBQSVL010000169.1:0-1368 GCF_052376215.1 Psychrobacter sp. AOP7-B1-24 | reverse complement strand
GCCGGTCTTCGGTGAGTTTCAAAATCTACATCCTTGTATGATTGTCTAAACTAGTATCAACTTAACAGCCTGGACTTACTGAGGTTCAACTGGCACCGCGTTATCCCAACCATTAGTCACTTCTACATTTAACTCGTGATTAGTTATCTCAACAGGCATTGGATCATCATAAATGTTGTTTTGAACTTCTACAGGCATGTCTCCATAGCCAGCATAATAAACATCAAAGGATTCGTTTAGTCTGAAAAATATCATTAGACCAAGCACCCATATACTAATAAGAATATATAGTAACAATGCCTTAATGGTTACTTTATCTTCAATTTTACTTAAATAGGCCATATTTGAATTCCAAATTAATTAAAACATAAGCTCAGTTATTTTACTGATACTCTTTTTTTACAGGGTCAAACTTCACAATTTTACTGTAGTTCACAGGCTCAATACGCTCATAGTCGTCAGTAGGCTTATCGCCTTTGAACGTTAGCTTAATAGGATAATATTTATTGCCATCAGGCATTACTTGATAAGTTGATTCATAGTCATAATGTAGCGGTGAAGTTTCTTCGTAATTACCTGCATTGCTCGAGCCTGCATCACCTAATAGGTAACTATTGATATAATCATCTTCTGGTAGATGTAATACTTCCCACCGAGTTTCAACCACTCCAGTAGATACGTAACCATTTGAAAAAATACTACCAACAACATTTTGACCTATAGGCTGTAAGCCAGTTTTTAGACTAGATACATCTAACTGTATCCGCCCCCAACTCCCCGATAATTGCAAGTCAGTGCTAGATTTGCTTACTAATTGATATTGTCCACCTTTTAGACGTTTAAAGGTATATAGGTCAGCATCTGCCCCCATCGCATGACCTGAAACTAGATTGCCACTGTCTTCATAGATTTCCAGCTTTTCGATAATTACTAAATAGCGAGGTTCACCTGTGCTATTTAGATAGTCAACAATAGGGTGCATAACGGCAACTGTTTGTTCACCATTTTCTTCATAGCCAAGCCCAATATAAGGTAAAGACCCAACCTCTTCAGCATTAACAAAAGCTCTGGTCATTTGACCGTTATAAAAAGCACGCATTACCTGCTTAAAGCTTAAGTCAGGTACTTTAACCTGAGCCATTTGACTGGCAGAGAAAGCAGGAGCGGCAGCCATTGCTGGAGTTACTGATACAGCACCTAAACTAAGCGCCAAACTAAGTAAAATCTTCTTCATACTGGGTTCCATTAATGGTTATATTTTTAGGATAAACGTTTACTATCAAAAGCTATATAGCTTCATCCACAAGTGCGGCAGCGTCTGCAATACGTAGCTCGCCTGACATTAACTTGGGTAAAAGGGTTTCGCGG
>NZ_JBQSVL010000168.1:0-1435 GCF_052376215.1 Psychrobacter sp. AOP7-B1-24 | reverse complement strand
CCAGCACCACACCCCGACTCTGGCCCAAACTGCATTAGGTGGTCAGCATTTAACTGAGCGTTTAACGCAACTGGCAACAGGACTTGGTAGACAGGTCAATGACCATAACTCGATTAAGATGCAACTTGAGACTATCGCAGAGGAACAGCAAACCAAAACCCATCAACAAGCGCCCTATACGCTGATTGATAGTGCGGCTGATAGCAGCTATGTCAGTGAAGACACGCTCATTCAACGTTCAATGGGTGAAATGATTACTACGACTCAAGCGAACATGATGATCAGTAGTGGTGAGACTCATAATCAAATCAGTAATGAAGCACTGAACATCATAGCGGACGGTCAAGTGAGCATGACTAATGCTAAAGAGACTATTACCCTCTCCGCCCATACAGGGAAACTAGAAGCAACTGCCAAGCAAGATGTCAACATCGCTTCCTCAACCAAAGAGGTTGAGGTGGTGGCTACGAATAAGATTACGATCACAGCAGGGGGTGCGAGTATCACCCTTGATGGTGCTGATATTACGATAGTAGCAAAAGAGGTGACGGAGAAAGGCGGTAAGCATGGTAAGGCTGGGGGTGGGATGGATGGTTTGGGGCTTTTGGGGATGCCGACTACTCCAACAGCGTATCGCTTGCGCTTTCATCTAAAGAACGATGATGAAGTTCCTTATAGCTACACGCCGTACATAATAACTAATGAAAATACGGATGAAAAATTTGAAGGGGTAACGGATAAAGACGGTCATACTTCGACTTACTACTCTAGTACTCCTGATGGTTTTAATATTCATCTACAGATTGAGGGCATAGAATATGGCGACTAATTTACCAAATAGCGGAGGTACTGCTTCACGGGACAAAGACTACACGGTTGAATGTACAATATCAGATGTTGCACCGTTTACTGTACATTTTAGGCAGCCCAAAGATATGGCTGGACGTTACGGTTTTGATTATCCTAGGGATGCTGATAGATATCCTATAGAAGAAATATTTGAAGATGTATCTGGTAATAAAATTATAGACAATAGGAAATTGTTTATAGGTAATATAACGAACTTTAATAACATCTACCTAAAAGGTTCTAAATTATCTCACAAATTAAAAAGCAAAGACTATCTACCTGCTTGGTTAGTCTTGTTTCCTCATACGACTAGTGCTGTGTATAAAGGTGGCTCAGACATGCACTCACTTGGTGTCAAACTAGACTTAGAAATTCAGCAATTGATTGGTGATAAATCGTCACTAAGCGCAGGTAAATTCAAGACCTTAGAGTTTGCATCCTCAAATCCTAACAAATTAACTGTTTATCCTGAAACTATATCAATAGCTAAAATTCTTAACAAAGGTGTTACCGAAACCATAGTAGATGGAAAAAAAGGCACTACTCGAAATGACTATATTTCTAAAAAGGCTATTCTCATTAAAGG
>NZ_JBQSVL010000167.1:0-1453 GCF_052376215.1 Psychrobacter sp. AOP7-B1-24 | reverse complement strand
CTCAGACCTCTAACGAAGAAACTATTCCAGCTATGTATAACTGCTCACAACCCTCTATCCATAAAAAAGCCACCTTGAAAAATGCTAAGGTGGCTTATTTTTTACTAAAACTATCACTCATCTACCATTTATCAACTACAGTTGTTTATATACTGTGCTTCTGTGAAATCAGGGTTACGACAGTCAGCTAACGGATTATATCCGTCATCATAACCTGAACGTTCGATAATGAACTGACGTAAATCAGCGTCTGTACTTCCAGCAAATGTAAAGTCATTTAATAAATCTATCATGTCTTGTGATACTTCAATATCATTGTCAACGAGATAGTCAATATATGCCGCTTGTGATGGTGTTAATGGCTCGGTGCTTTCTACAGCGTAGGCATCTATATAGTCCTCATCATCAAAAGTATCAGTGTTGTAGAAGCCTTCATCAACAGTATCAGACACTTCCTCACTATCCGCTATACCATGAAAGACATCTTCAAACTCATCGTTTTCAGCTTCATCTACTATATAGCTTTCATCAGCAGTGACTAAATTAGACACCATCGCTTCTTCAAGGCTGACATCAGGTTCATCTCCAAAGTCTAGCGAAAAAGCAATTCTTGTGACTTTCCAGCTAAGGCCGTCTCTATGCATGATCACATCTAATGACTTATCCGCATCATCAGGATCAATGATTTGAACTTTGAATCGATCAAATGATAAGTAACCTGCTTGATAATCAATATCCGTATCTCTGATTTTAGGTTCATCTTTCGTTTTCTTTTTATCTAAGTCAAAATCTAACTCTTGCCCTTGAAGCATTAATGCAACCCCATCAGGTGTGACCACACCATCGACAATTGGGTCTATCATTGCAGCGGCCAACATAGTTCCTAAAGCCTCAAACCCATCCTGCTCGTCACTTGCAGCAATATCTTCAACCATAGCGGCTTTGACTTGATTTTTTATGCTCTGCTTGACGCTAGGGAAGTCAATATACCCTGACAGCTTATCTGCGTCTTTCTGTTCAGCCGCGTTTTTGATGTTATACAAAGCTATATATGGTGAAGCGTAGAGATAAATCGCAAATATAACCAACAAGCCAGCCAACCAAGGTAAAAGCTTTTTCAAAAAATCTCTCCTGAATTTCTAATATTAAAAGATGACGAAGTAATACGGATAATTAACGCTTAGTCTGAAATGATTCGCCGCCATGTTTACAAAGTATGGTTTTCACCAGTTGCATAAATTTATGCATGTTTACATAGTAGTAACATTTAGGAATTAATGCTAACATTAGTTTACTTGCAAAACAATTTAATAAACCTCTATTTATCAAAAAAACCTTTCAGTATTCGACATGAAGAGTTAGTGAGTAAGTTTTCAGAGATTGTACTTGATTGGAAAATGAGAGGGTCAGAAAACATTAGACAAGGTGCTATTCTTGCCAAACTCCGGCGAAA
>NZ_JBQSVL010000166.1:0-1465 GCF_052376215.1 Psychrobacter sp. AOP7-B1-24 | reverse complement strand
CTGTTTCACCGATGCGCGTCTCTGTTTCGTGTTCGCACTGCATTTGTTCTTTTTCGGAGGCTATCGTAGATATCCCTAATGAAAAACGCGTACTATTATCCAAACCCTCTTGGCCCACTCTAAGATTAGACACATCACCCAGCTCATAACCAATCGCCAAACCCAAATCGTCGGTTTGAATACCAAATCTATCGTTAAGCTTTTCTAGTGATAGGTTAAAGCTGCTTCTAATACCGCCTGACGCCTCAGTGCCAACTTCCACTGTCTTTAGTCTGTCTGTCTGTTTATTACTACCTTCGCAGATAATGGCATGCATGCAGTCGCCAATAAAACGAACCCGCTTACCTTTGAAATCAGTATTGATGCAATCATCCATCTCTGATCTGATTACGTGCAAACAGCGGACAATGTTCTTTTTACCTTGCTCTGAACCCATATTGACGTTTACATAGTTTGTAAATCCATCAATATCGGCATACAAAGAAACCAACTCCTGTCTTTTAGCCGTCTTATAGTAGTACTTATTAAAGTCAAAATCCTCTAAAGGTGATGCTGCCCGCGAGAACTGAAAATCTTTTAATAGTTTAGGCTCAGGCGCGTTCTCGTTAACACTCTCAAGGGACAAACCATTCGGTAGCGTTGTGCGCTCAACTGATAATTTGATCTCATCAGAAGTCAACGCTGATGTCTTTGTTTTGTCAGCAGCCACTTTGGACAGTTCAAGAACATCCCTTGCATTAGCAGTGAGGTAAATCCCTTTTTTGTCACCTGCAGCATGCTTTGCAGCATGATTGGCGGGGTTACCTAAAAACAAAGGCTCTTTATTCTTGGCTCGGCCATTATTAACAGCTAAAGCGATACCAGAATCGATACCCACTCTGATCGTCGCTGCATCGATGTAATTGTCGTTACTATCTTGTTTCTGCTGAGCGACGGCATCAATAATCAAATCACTAAGGGCAACGGCTATATCTAAGCGCTCTTTCTCATTATCATAAGGCTTTGTGACGACGGCATGTAGGCGCTGATTGTGGAAGTCTACAAATAAAGACTCGGACTCATCCAATATGTATCTGATGGTTCTAAAATGTGAATCGAAGAATCTAATAGCCCTTTTATGTGAAGTTTCATTCTCATCACCATCTTTGACCAATAGATCTTCAAGATTTAAAATATCAACATAGATATGAACAGCATCCATTTCATAGGCTTTGTTGACAGGTATCTTATCCAAATCCATCTTACGAGTATAATTTGCTATTTCAACATCTTTTACTGAGTCACATAGCTTATCTATATGACTTTCCGCTCTATCTACATCCCAAATGTAATGCATTTTATATCCTTATTTTAAATGATTAGTTTTGATATATATGGTTGCTAATAAACAAATTTTCAATATTAAGAGAAGATACTTTTCACTTGAGCTTAAGATATAATTTATCGTATTTGATAGTCTACTTTC
>NZ_JBQSVL010000165.1:0-1510 GCF_052376215.1 Psychrobacter sp. AOP7-B1-24 | reverse complement strand
GAGTGGGCAAGGAACAGTACAACGTATCACCACAGAAAGCGCATTACCACTACTAACAACCAAACGTTATCAAACACATCAAATCAGTCGAGTCGTCCCTAATTGTCCTGCACCAGTGCTTGCCACACCACCAGTAACTCCGCCACCAGTCGTAGAACAACCAGCCGTACTGACGGAAAAAGTAACGATTGACCTCGAAGTATTATTTGAGACTGACAAAGCCATCGTACGACCAGAGTACTATACAAAAATTGCTGAGCTAGCAGAATTCATGGCGCAATATCCAAATACTATCGCCACCATCGAAGGCCATACCGACAGTCGCGCCAGTGACAGCTACAACCAAGCCTTATCGCAGCGCCGAGTCGACGCCGTTAAAGAAAGCCTAATCACACAGTTTGGCGTCAGCGCTGATCGTTTACGTGCTATTGGATATGGTGAATCGCAACCACGAGCCAGTAACGAGACCGCAGAAGGTCGTCAGCTTAACCGCCGCGTCATTGCTGTTGTAGAGGAACGTATGAGTAAGTCATAACTTAAAATTCTTTTGGTAACCAAGGTTGCCTAATATAAAAATAATCTAACCAAACTATTTAAAATTGAAGGTCAGAAAATGAATACTATTATTGTTAAAGTTAACGACGCCACTCAAACAATCAGTCAAGTAGACGTTGTCACCAAAGACGGCATTCCGACCGTTATTACTGCCACGGACAAAGTGAACTACGAGTTTTTTGATACCGCTATCAATCACGCACCCAACCATATTGTCACTAAGCGTCTAAACAATGATTTACACGTCTCATTTGAAGAAGCGGCTCAAGAGACAGACCTTATCATAGAAGGTTTCTATGATAGTGAAGACAGTGCTTTACTTGGTATCGCCGAAGATGGCGAATACTATTATTATATTCCTGACACTGGTGAGACATATGATTATGTGACTCAGCTAGAAGCAGGCGATGTAGAAGGTCAGGCCCTAGGTGGAGAAGAATATATCGCTGCTGCTGTCTTGCCTTGGTGGATACCTGCCGCTGCTGGTATTGGCTTGGTCGGTCTAATCGCTGGTCGTGATAGTGATGATAATAATGATTTTAACGATGATGACACTGTTAATGCTGATGCTCCCGTTGCCACTGACGACAGCGTGACCACGGTGATTGACACCCCAGTTACTCAAAACATCCTTGGTAATGACGACGATGCCAATGGCGACACCTTAACGGTTGACGATTTCACCGTTGATGGCACCACCTATCAGCCAGGCGACACCGCAACGATTGCAAATGTCGGCACCATCACCGTGACAGAAGCGGGCGAATTAACCTTTACCCCAGAGACCGGTTATGCTGGTGCGGTACCAGACGTTGACTATACCGTGATCGATGGTAACGGCGGATCAGACACCGGCACGGTCAGCTTTGATGACATCGCCAACCAACCACCCGTTGCCACTGACGACAGCGTGACCGGCACAACCGGCAGCGATGTCACGGTTGACGTCTTAGAC
>NZ_JBQSVL010000164.1:0-1560 GCF_052376215.1 Psychrobacter sp. AOP7-B1-24 | reverse complement strand
ATATGATTGAAGATGTCTATAGCCGTAAGATTGTTGGCTGGGAGGTTTATGACCACGAGTCAGGCGCATTAGCAGCTCAGCTGCTTGAGCGTACTTTAATCAGTGAGAATGTATTGCACACTGGGGTGGTGCTACACTCAGACAATGGGGCACCGATGAAAGCTCAAACCATGCGCATGAAAGCGTATGAGCTTGGGGTACTCACCTCTTACAGCAGACCGCGTGTCAGTAATGACAACCCGTTTGCAGAGTCTTTATTTAAAACCTGCAAGTATCGCCCTAATTGGCCTATCGATGGCTTTAAGAGCTTAGATGCGGCAAGACGATGGATGCTGAGCTTCACGCGCTGGTACAACAATGAGCATAAGCACAGTCAGCTGAACTTTGTGACGCCCAATCAGCGCCATACGGGTGAGGATAAGGAAATACTGGCGAAGCGTCTGCTCACGATGCAGCGCGCTAAAGATGAAAACCCGATACGTTGGGGAACTCAGGAGGTGAGGAACTGCGAGCCTGTAGGGCCAACAACGCTAAATCCTGTAAAAGAGCAACAACAGCAAAGATTACAAGCCGCTTAATTTAGCTTGATGGTGACAACTACCTTGAAAAACTCCGGTTACCTTGCACTAAATAAAGATCGAAAAATTTTATTGATTAAAATAATTTAAGATGTTTGAAAGAATGTTTAGCTTGACTTAGAATAAATGAGGTAGACTTAAGGTCTAATGAGAAGGGTAAAAAAGAACAAAAGTCCTTTTATTTTTCGTTATATACGAATTTTAGTTTACATTTAAATCATGTTTTATGTGATAGATTGCCTATAATTAATTTTTGAGATTTATATATGTCTATAGAAAAAACTGACGATAAATACATGGTCAACAGCCTACGTAATGGGCTTTTATTAATGGAGTTATTTAATAAACATGAAATAGCCAAGATGTCGTTATCGGAGATAGCCGCGCATCTGAAAATCAATAAGTCTAGTGCTTATAGGTTGTTATTTACTTTAGAACAGATGGGTTATATCAAAAAAGACAGCAATAAAAACTATATGTTAGATACCAAGGTTGTTGATTTATCTCATTCATATTTAACATCTATTTCATTCAAACAAGAAGCCTATGCGATAATGGAGCAATTACGAGATGATACTGGTACAGCAGTGCATCTCTTTACTTTGGATGGAATAGAAATTATCAATTTACAAAATATTCAACCATTAGGAAGTTTTATGTCGAATATACTTCCTGGTTTGAGATGGCCTGCTTATGCAACAGTAATCGGACAAATACTATTAAGTAATTTGTCTGATGAAGAAATAAGAATAAGGTTTAATGATTTTTCAGAGTGGAAGATTTACTCTGATGCTACTCCTGCTAACCTTGATGAGTTATTAGAAGTAGTCAATAGTGCACGTGGAAAAGACCATCTTACTAGTTGGCAAAAGTTCAATAATGATATGATTGCCTGTGCTGCACCAATCAAAGACTTGTCATCCAATAAAATCATATATGCGCTTTCTATTAGTTTTCCAGTAAATGCGTTTACATTGGAGTA
>NZ_JBQSVL010000163.1:0-1640 GCF_052376215.1 Psychrobacter sp. AOP7-B1-24 | reverse complement strand
GCTTGACCACCGACGCCTGAGAGTGAATCAATCGTATTTGCCGCCAGCGTATAACTACCTGCCACCATATCTGATTGGGTACTACCAGACTGTCTCACGATCGTTTTCGCCGTCCACAGCGTATTGCTGCCCGATGCAAGGATACTATCTTTGCTTACGAGCAGCACATCAGCCGCACCAAGTACTTCGGTATTCAGCGTCTCATCGATAATTTGCGCCGTACTCTTAAACTCTTCTATCGACGCTCGGGCATCACTGAGTGCTTCGGTCGATTGTAGATGTGCCTGTTTAGCCTCTGATAACGTCTCGCTCAGCTCAGCACCTAACTTTAACTGCTGCTGTCCTGCATCATTGACCCATGCAGACTCATGCTCAGTTTGCGTGTGTTTGATATCAAAGGTAGAGAGTAGTACTCCTGTATCACCACTAATCTGTAGCCCATGATCGGTAGCGACATTGATGCCTTGACCACTATCGCTTGATTGATGATTGCTAAAGCGGTGGCGTAGTGTACCCAATGCAACGACATGCTCATCAGGGGCGAAGGTCGCATTAGAAGTGATGGTTGGTGTCTCAGCATTAGCGCGCGCACCAGTATTTACCGTCCACTGTAGACCGACCTTGTTTGGCGTATCATCAAAGCTCATCGTCACTTCAGACTCAGACGTTAGCCCGTATTGAGCAATACCAGATATCCAGCCACTATGAGTATCATCGTCATTGATTTGCGAATGACCGAGACCACCGCCATGCCATCTGGGAGAGGCACCGCCTTTGAGGTTATGGCGATTGGCTAAACCGGCATCTTGAGTGGTGATGTCTTTCTCATCCACATCACCCATACCGATACCGTCAAAGAGCGCACGGCTAATCACTGGACTGTCAATATCACCATACCAGTGGTTAAGGAGCACAGACTGTCCGATGCGCGGCGTGAACTGCCAACCATGCGTCGCTCCCGAAGACAGTTGTAATGCACGCAGTGGCGGAGTCGTACCGTCATCATGATCACTCAGTCCTGACCAGACAGGCGTGGTAATGGTTTGTTGTAGATTATCGTCAGTGATACTAGAGGCGTAACTAGGAGAAGGTGAGCGGCTCACATCTCCTGTACGCGCTTGTGTTAGGCCGTGATAGGTACTACTGGCAAAAGACAAGCTACTTGGATAAGGCATATAAGGAATAGACGCATCAAGTAGCGTAGCTGATACCCATACACCAGTATCACGAGCAATATCAAAGCCATGATCGGGCATTGATGATAGGCTCGCGTTTGTGGTACGGCGCTGCATATGTTGCACAGTTTGCTGTAACCACTGCTTGATAAAGGCTTGATAATGATACGATACACTATCATTGTCAGGCTCAATACCGATGATGGTCACCGCGGTACAATAGGTCGATAGGTGGCCAATAGAGGGTAGGTTATTGATGTCTACAGGACTGCCGACACTTAGGCCACGCATGGCGCCAGTCGCCTGATATGTCTCACGTTGACAGCGATTGGCCGCGATCCACTGTTCAGCAATCGCAGTTGCCGCATCATCACCATACACTCGAGAGGGCGCTGCAATTAGCACCGTGGTGTCATCTGTGGCAAGTGCTGACTCATCTACTGCTTGACCTTCATAGATAGTATC
>NZ_JBQSVL010000162.1:0-1711 GCF_052376215.1 Psychrobacter sp. AOP7-B1-24 | reverse complement strand
TCGTTTTCGTTAGCACTTAGTTTTTCTGGATGCAACCAATCGCTGTTGTAGATGTGCTCAATAACCAGCTTGGTTTTATCTGCTTGGTTAATCCGCTTGTCAGCCAAGCTAATTGCTAACTCATCCTGCAGCTCGACCAACAAAACTACTGGATAAGGAATTAAGGTATGCAGTAGCTTGGTTATATTTGTGAGTCTGTCTTTGTGCTTCTTACCAGCTTTTAGCACAACACGTATTACAGCTACTTCTAGGTATTCAACTGTATCAGTCGCATATATAGAAATATTAACCGTGTCTGGCTTCAGGGTATTGCGCCATTCTATAGATTGAATAACGTCTGTGACTAATTTTTTATCATGACTACTAAGCTCATTGTTATCTGTGAGCATTTTTTTAGTGATGCGCGTACCGAGGAATGTAGAATCAGGAAGCTTTAAGTGGTCACATACCTTGTCTATCAAGCTGCTACAAGCTTGAGAATGATCTTCTTCTTCAGAAGCAGCTTGAAAATCTATATAGTCCATTACAAGACAACCATATAACTAATCACTTCAAAGTCATTCACGTTTTGAGTGCTAGATGCTGATAAGACTGTTCCGCCTCTGTTAAACAAGCTTATAGCGCCAATCTCTTCGCTTTTACCAGCAATATTTTCCACTGCTTTTGATAAAAGATTTTGATAATGTTTCATCTGTTTACCATTTTTAGTTCTGCTAGCAAACTCTTGATAAGCTGTACTGGACTGGCTAACCTCGGTTAGCTCTGACCCTAGCTTTTTACATAGATCAAGAATATTCTTGGAATGGGTAAAGGAAAGTAAAACCTCTTCTTCATCAGAGACATAAACAAGATAGTAAGGTGCGAGAGAATAGCTGTCTTCAACTTGTACTTTACCCTTGATATCTTTTAGACAGAAAATAACACCTGGTTCAACCTCATCCTGTAATCCTGCAAACTGGCTTGATTCTGACTCAAAGGCTTCTTTAGATACAATCACAGGAGCGAACAAACCAATTGGAGTTTGCTCTAGCAAGCTAGTATTATCTTGCTCATTATTACTAATAAAGCCTGTTAAATCCATTCTAAAGTCATTGAGAGTGAGATCTGTTATTGATACCCCACCAGATATTTCCTCAAGGTCTACGACGGCATTTTGAAGCTGTTCAAGCTGCTTTCTGCGATACTCAAGATCATTCATCCCTTTGTTTATTTTCGGGTCTTGCTCAATTATATTTTCTTCACCTGTTGCTGAAATATCAAGTAAGACCATTCGACCACTAACTCTAGCTTCAAGATTAATATACTCATCTAATTCCATGTTTGGCCAAAAGTTAACAAGTTGAATGACATCATTGGTTGAACCTAAACGATCAATACGCCCAAAACGCTGAATGATACGAACTGGATTCCAATGGATATCATAGTTGATAAGATAGTCGCAGTCCTGAAGGTTCTGACCTTCTGAAATACAATCAGTAGCGATTAAAATATCAATCTCTTCTTTAAACTCAGGGAATACTTTGTCACGTTCTTTCGATTTAGGTGAGAAGTGAGTAAGAAGGCTGTTCAAGTCTGTTTTGAACTTCTTACCATCAGTTCCACGTAAAGTCGTCTCTGTACGTTGCCCCGTAATAATAGCTGAATGGAGACCTAGCTCTTGCTTGGCCCATGGAAAAATGTTTTCATACAGGTATTCTGCTGTATCAGCAAA
>NZ_JBQSVL010000161.1:0-1719 GCF_052376215.1 Psychrobacter sp. AOP7-B1-24 | reverse complement strand
CATAGCAAGATTAAACTGAAGAGTTTGATCATGGCTCAGATTGAACGCTGGCGGCAGGCTTAACACATGCAAGTCGAGCGGAAACGATGATAGCTTGCTATCAGGCGTCGAGCGGCGGACGGGTGAGTAACACTTAGGAATCTACCTAGTAGTGGGGGATAGCTCGGGGAAACTCGAATTAATACCGCATACGACCTACGGGAGAAAGGGGGCAGTTTACTGCTCTCGCTATTAGATGAGCCTAAGTCGGATTAGCTAGATGGTGGGGTAAAGGCCTACCATGGCGACGATCTGTAGCTGGTCTGAGAGGATGATCAGCCACACCGGGACTGAGACACGGCCCGGACTCCTACGGGAGGCAGCAGTGGGGAATATTGGACAATGGGGGAAACCCTGATCCAGCCATGCCGCGTGTGTGAAGAAGGCCTTTTGGTTGTAAAGCACTTTAAGCAGTGAAGAAGACTCTTCGGTTAATACCCGGAGACGATGACATTAGCTGCAGAATAAGCACCGGCTAACTCTGTGCCAGCAGCCGCGGTAATACAGAGGGTGCAAGCGTTAATCGGAATTACTGGGCGTAAAGCGAGCGTAGGTGGCTTGATAAGTCAGATGTGAAATCCCCGGGCTTAACCTGGGAACTGCATCTGATACTGTTAAGCTAGAGTAGGTGAGAGGGAAGTAGAATTTCAGGTGTAGCGGTGAAATGCGTAGAGATCTGAAGGAATACCGATGGCGAAGGCAGCTTCCTGGCATCATACTGACACTGAGGCTCGAAAGCGTGGGTAGCAAACAGGATTAGATACCCTGGTAGTCCACGCCGTAAACGATGTCTACTAGTCGTTGGGTCCCTTGAGGACTTAGTGACGCAGCTAACGCAATAAGTAGACCGCCTGGGGAGTACGGCCGCAAGGTTAAAACTCAAATGAATTGACGGGGGCCCGCACAAGCGGTGGAGCATGTGGTTTAATTCGATGCAACGCGAAGAACCTTACCTGGTCTTGACATATCTAGAATCCTGCAGAGATGCGGGAGTGCCTTCGGGAATTAGAATACAGGTGCTGCATGGCTGTCGTCAGCTCGTGTCGTGAGATGTTGGGTTAAGTCCCGCAACGAGCGCAACCCTTGTCCTTAGTTACCAGCGGGTTAAGCCGGGAACTCTAAGGATACTGCCAGTGACAAACTGGAGGAAGGCGGGGACGACGTCAAGTCATCATGGCCCTTACGACCAGGGCTACACACGTGCTACAATGGTAGGTACAGAGGGCAGCTACACAGCGATGTGATGCGAATCTCAAAAAGCCTATCGTAGTCCAGATTGGAGTCTGCAACTCGACTCCATGAAGTAGGAATCGCTAGTAATCGCGGATCAGAATGCCGCGGTGAATACGTTCCCGGGCCTTGTACACACCGCCCGTCACACCATGGGAGTTGATTGCACCAGAAGTGGTTAGCCTAACCTTCGGGGAGGCGATCACCACGGTGTGGTTGATGACTGGGGTGAAGTCGTAACAAGGTAGCCGTAGGGGAACCTGCGGCTGGATCACCTCCTTATAGATGACATTCGGTCAGCAAGAATTCACAACAAGTTGTTCTTTAGTTTAAGCTAGTATTTATTAGCTTTTGCCTTTGTAGGCATACAAAGGCCTGTAGCTCAGCTGGTTAGAGCACCGTGTTGATAACGCGGGGGTCGGCAGTTCAAGTCTGCCCAGGCCTACCATT
>NZ_JBQSVL010000160.1:0-1785 GCF_052376215.1 Psychrobacter sp. AOP7-B1-24 | reverse complement strand
GGCTTTTAGCTACTGCGCCGCTAAGCAAGAGAGATACTATGGCTTTGAGGGACATTTGCTTGTTAACTTATCGGGCATGATTAAAGGCTTTACCTTTGCTCCTGCCAATGTTGATGAAAGAGCGGTTGCGCCTGATATTACTGACCATATCCATGGTTTGCTCGGCGCTGATAAAGGGTATATCAGCCCTAGTCTGACATCGTACTACGACGCTCAAGGAGTAGATTTACAAACGCCACTCAGAGCCAACATGAAAGAGGATAGACCCAAACCTGTGGTAAGACGGCTAATGAAAGCCCGCCGTATCGTTGAAACAGTCATTGGTCAGTTATCAGAACGATTTAATATACAAAGAGTGCGAGCAAGAGATTTATGGCATTTGTCTCATCGATTGATTCGTAAGATTCTTTCACACAATCTGTGCTTTGTACTCAACAAAAAACTTGGTAATCCGCCTCTTCAGTTTGATTTGCTTATTTCAAGTTGAGAGTGGGGTCATTAACGCACAAATGTATATCTTAAAACAAACCTCTCGAGACCTGACATGACCCTTCCGAACACCTCTTTAATACGTAAAATAACCCTGCTTTTAGTCGCTGCTATGTTTTCTTTGTCAGCAATGGCTGCTGATTTTGATCAAACTCAACGAGAAGCTAACCAAGGTAATGCTCAAGCTCAAGCTTTTCTTGGATCAGTGTACTACCAAGGCGAAGGCGTGCGTCAGGATTATACCAAGGCTGCGCAGTGGTTTGAAAAAGCTGCCAATCAAGGCCATGCTGGTTCTCAATTTATTCTTGGATCAATGTATGCCAGAGGCGAGGGCGTACCTCAAGATTATTCGAAGTCTATGCAGTGGCTTGAAAAATCTGCTAATCAAGGTGATGCTAATGCTCAGTATGCCCTTGGAGTGATTTATAACAATGGCTTAGGCGTGCGACAAAATACTGCTACTGCGAAAGAGTACTTCGGTAAAGCTTGTGATAACGGTAATCAAGATGGTTGTGACGATTATCGAATGTTAAATCAAAGATAGAGTGCTGAATCTTAAATGGTTTGGCTCTACGAGGAAATTGTTAACTAACGAAACATAAATGAGGGCGTAAATTCAAGTACTAGAAACGAGTAACCCTCAGTGATTGGCATCATTAAAGGGTTAGATGAGTTTTAATCTGTATTCGCAGATACAAAAACCATTTTTCGAGAGGCTTCGTCGTTAAGGAGCAAATGAATCTGACGCTCTCAAATTACATTGGTGATCAGGTTCAATACTTAGACAATATCCAAAACCCAGTCATAGCGCTCACAGACTATTTGAATCTACTTAAAGCACAGAGTAATTTAGTCGGGGTGTCAAAGTATTAACACGATACCAAAATACATGGTCTAGCTATAGCAAAAACATACTGTGAGCTTGGATTATATAAACACTATTTAACTTATGCGTACCTAAAGTTAGGTTCACGATTTAAAAGAGTTAATTTTCTATTAAAAACAATGACCTATAGTTAATATAAAAATAAGTGGTTCATGAACCTTGGTATGTGACATAGCCTGAGTACAACAACTTTAATTTAAACTATTAGGAGTCTCAACTGAGACACTGAATTACGCTAAAAAATCAAGATGATCGTTCATTCATTCTCCTAGCTTTTTTATTTAAGGGGGTTTTTCATTACAAAATGAGAAAACCAGCCATACTGAAAAAGTAGCGATATTAGCACAATTCTTGCTGATTGCTTCTTGGTTAGAGTGAATAAATCATCATTTATATCAATGAATTATATG
>NZ_JBQSVL010000159.1:0-1805 GCF_052376215.1 Psychrobacter sp. AOP7-B1-24 | reverse complement strand
TAGAATCCGAATCTTACAATATTGATAATAAGTATCAATTACCCAAGGATAGTTATGTATATTCACAACCTGTTGACGTGGATAATGATAACGACTATATCTTACTAGATCAGGAAGTTATATCTGATTCTGACTTAGCCGATGACATTACGCTAGATGTTGTTCCTTATCTGGATACTTCTGATGAAGGTCTTGAAAATCGTATTTATCTTAACTTTTATAACACATACTTTATTGTTTCAAAAGATAGAAGATACGGTCTGATTAATAGTTACGGAACCCCAATCGTAGCTATTGAATACGACGAAATTATTGAGCAAGATGATTTTCTATTGGTTAAGAAAGGTGATAAGTACGGTATTTTTGATATAAAAGGTCAAACCATTCAGCCTGTAATTTATGATGCTATCATACCGACTAACGCTCCTAGATTTACTGATGAATTAAATGAGTATGTCTTAATAAAGGACGGTAAAAAGGCACTGCTAGGCACCAAAGGTAAGCTGATAACTGAACTTTTAGAGGTTGATATAGATCGTCAAGATATCAGAGATGGACATCCTCTAATTCCTGTTTCAAAGCAAGGTATGTATGGTTTCGCTGACAGAGCTACTGGAAAAGTAATCACGCCATTTAAGTATGAAGATTTTAATTATATTGGTGGATACGGCAAGGAAAATGACAATATTATCGTTCAGCGTGAGGGTAGGACAATGTTGCTAGGCGCGACTGGTAAACCGTTACTCCCTCGATATAATGGTTACTCTATTTTAGAAAAGAATTATTACTCAAATTCTACTGCTTTTATTATTAGTTACAAAGGTTTAAAAGGAGCTGTAGACGCTGAAGGCAAGGTAATAATTGAGCCTGTTTATGAAGAGTTATACGTAGCGCAGAATATTGCCCAGTACAACGATCTATTGAATGAGAAAGCAGAACAAGAACAAGAAGATACGATTCGTTATATTTTCGCTAAAAATGATCTCTATGGTCTATTAGACAATCATGGAAACCAACTAATAGAAGCTGGATATCTTGATATGCAACCTTTGAGCGATTCACCCTATTTTGCAGCAGTTAATGCAGATAGCATGGAACTTAAGTACGCAGTTATTAATGAACACGGTGAAAAACTTACTGATTATAGTTACGATGAAATAGGCTCAGAGCTAGATGGTTTGGATGTAGAGATTCATACAGTAAATAAAGACGAGAATAAAATAGAGATATGGAATGACGAACTAAATCTTATAAAAACGGTTACTTACGATGAATATTTCTATGACAATACTGAAAGGTAATTATAAAGCTTCCGACCAAACATGACGATTCACGTATTTGCCTTGGATCACTTCAAATACTATAGAGTAAGTTAATGCACCATAAGATTGCTTTGATAATAAGTAAATATCATTGTTACTAGGATTAAAATATAATTCCATACGATTAAACACGTCGTTGGTGTCAACCGCGTACGCAGGAATATAAATACCTTTAAAGGATGAGTCAGGAATATTTATGGTTTGGTTGTCTAAAGAAAAAGACAGCTCCGCGAAAGCATAGTAATAGTTGTCTGGAACACCTGTATCTTCATTAAGTCCATAACTACAGATATTTTGGTACGTATTAGGGCAGCCTTCGACATAAGGCTTGGAGCTTTCAATTTTGGCTATATCGATGTCGACTGGTTTGATTTTTGCTGTAGCCCGTATCTTATATTTGTCGTTGCCAAACGTAGCCTCAAGTGGCGAGTTCTTTATTATAGGTACGCTAACTAGGGTATCGTCATCTTTGAAAAATGACTG
>NZ_JBQSVL010000158.1:0-1882 GCF_052376215.1 Psychrobacter sp. AOP7-B1-24 | reverse complement strand
ATAGTATCTTTTAGGAGACTCTGATAAATACGTGAAGGAATAACCATGGTTTGAAGACTTTGTGAAGTCTCAGGGAAGATCTTTCTTGTCTTTTTAAGTTTATTCAAAAACTCTTCTGAAGGTTGTAGCTCACACCAAAAGTCATTTTGATTTAAAACAGAAGCTGTATCAATGAACCTTTGTATCTTACCTAAACATAAACCTATTTGTTTTTCCGCAGAGCTATTAGTAACTAAAAAATCAATTGCATTAGCGTCAGTGAATATACCGTTAAAATTAACATGATTAATTAAACAGTGACTAACTAAAAAAGAAATAGCAACTAAGTCACCGTTCAATTTTGACATAGAACAGCCATTTACCTCACAAACCCAATTTAGGGCGAATATCTTTAAAAATTTAACTGCTAAACTGAGTTTATTGCTGTCTACATTGCTCAATGCAGGAAGGTGTTGAATCTTAGCTCTAAAGTTTATAGTTTTAAGTGAGTTACTGGTGGCACTATAATCCCAGATATCATCAGAGAAGACTGATAAAGCTTTTCCATTCTTAGAACGCGTTACAACTAAATCTGATATTGGATTCTTAATTAAACCTTTAGATGTCGGTTCTATCTCTTTGACAAGGGACTCACGCATCATTACTTTAGTCATAGGGTCATCTCCTTATCATTAGATTGAGATTTTAATGTGAGAAACTCTATATGTTTGTTCCAATATTCGTTGTAGATTTGGCTATTTACTTGTTGTTTAACATCATCAATCAGGTTGATTACATTGCTGTCTTTCTGTTGAAGAATCTCAATTATTTCATCGATTCTGTACAGTGATGGTTCTATAGCAGTGAGATGGTGTTCGGGATCATTGCGGATTGCAGAGGATTTAAGTAAAGCCTCTTTTAGGCTCAATAGTTTATGTATATCTTCAAAATCTATATGAATTGCAAAAAACTCACAAAACAAACAACTTTCAAAGGTTGCACAAGAAGGAGCAGGAGCTTTGTTGTTAAAACCTACAGCCCTAATAGGGGAGCTATCTGATAGGTTTGAACAAGACCCTGTCGGTATTCGCTCCATATCGCAGTCGGTAGAGGTCTTGATTGGTATAGTTTGTTCATTAACTCTATTAGAACTAAGAATTGCATTGCTCATTTTTTCATGATACTGGTTCATCTCTATGGCTTGGGAGTCAATATCAATTGACGTATAGGACTTAGCTACTGTAGTCAAAGAATTATTAAGCTTTTTAGCTACTAAGGACAGATTTCCCTTAGAGTGTTTGATAAAATACTCAGCACATAAGTTTCTAATATCTCTGGCTGGGATTTTTTTCACATCTTCAAAAAGAGCCGATTTTTTAACAATAGAGCTAGTAGAGCTACGTGCAAAGCGCTTTAATTGACGATGTTCACTAATACTAACAAATAAATAATCTTGGCAGTCTCCGCTAAGCTCAATATTATGAAGCCATTCTCTAAGTTTCAAATACTGTATAAGATAACGTTTTAATTGTGAAGGAGCATGAAATTCAATTTGTCTACCTGCTCTATACTTATGTTTCTTAGCAAAAGTTGATAAACCGAGCTTATCTAAATCTACATCTGTGATCTTTAAATCAAGGGTAGGTTGTACGTTCGCAGCAGTAAAAGCGAGGTATATATAATAAAAGCAGTATGTACACAGGTTATATGCGTAAGATTTTTTACTATTTAACTCTCCACTAATCCATTGTTTTCTGTATTTTATTAGCGTGTTCCGATAATATGTTTTCTGAGATTCCTCATTGTCATAATAATTGGCTAAAACATGTTTAATATCATCAAACGGTAAGGGTTCTTCCTTATCATCAAAACAGTTAGTTAGTTTCTTTATACCTGAGGTGTA
>NZ_JBQSVL010000157.1:0-1920 GCF_052376215.1 Psychrobacter sp. AOP7-B1-24 | reverse complement strand
TAAATTAAGACAAGATGGTCAGCAAAATCATTATGTGCTGGAATTCTTATTTGATAAGAGAAAAAATGATTTTATATTGGTTAATACTTACCAGTTGCTATATTTAAATTATTGTGGTCACGAACTAGACTCTATCAAAAATATTGACCCTCCAACTACACATAACCTATTATCGTCAATCAACTTTGGAAAAGTTAATCAAAAATTATTTTCGACTGGTTTCTACAAAGGCGAAAAGATAATTCCTGACATTTTGTTAGATAAGTATCAGCGACTAATGGATAAAGATACTCCTAACAAACAGGCGATCGTCGAATCACTCATTCAAACTAACGAGTCTGATGATGGTGATAGATGTATGCCTGAAGAGTACATCGATGCCCTTTACTACTACGAAGACAATATAGAGTTATCAAATAACCTGGCTTTTTACTTTGGACAGTATGGCTATCACAATGAAGCCATAGAGCTGTTAGATTCTGTCATAAGCTCTCATCCTAACAGAGTAGTAGCTTACCTGAATATCGCTGATAACTATCAAGCTATTGGCGATGAAACTAAAGCGGATGAATACTATAAGAAATATTATGAGAAAATGACTAATCTTGGCAAGCAAAAGCTCATTCCAAAGAGAGTACTACAGCGTTGAGATATGGTGTTATTGATAAGTATAGTATATGAATCCTATTTATCAGCGAATTAATAATAAAAGAGGTGATTAATGAGTAAAACCGATAATAAATTTGATAATTTATCTGATAAAGAATTAACAATTATCAAAGCTGTACCTCTTATGGTTGCATTATCAAATGTCAATATTACAAGAAAAACTATTGATATACTTATTGATAGGCATACACAAAGCTCAGAATCGACACTAGGTACTATATCGATACCAAAATTTAATTTTGACGCCTACACCCTTGAAAGAGCTGGACCTGATACAACTACTAGAGGTCAAAAAAAGAAATTTCCTATAGGCACCTATCAAGTAAGATGGCATGCTACTGCACTCAACCAGTGATTCCCTTCTTCTTTCAACCTCTATAACGCAGAGGTTCCTGCTGACCGATATATATTAATTCACATTGGAAACTACCCTAAGAATAGTGATGGTTGTATATTATTAGGAAGTACGCAAAGTGCTAATTTCGTGGGTACCAGTGCAGAAACCATTTATACTTTTTACGACTTATTTAAAGACGTTGATATCACTAAAGTCAGAGTCATAATCACTGAGAGCTATTAAATGAAAGTACTTATATCTTTATTGCTAACAATGACCTTTGCTTTAGCTGCGTGTGATAGCACAGGCCATAGCACGCCACCTAAAACCAAGAGTCCTATTGATAGTATTGATACTTCTCAGCAGGCGATGCCTAGTATTCCATTACATTTTAAAGATGCTAATGAGTTTCAGTTGTTTCTTGATACCAGTCAGTATAGCGACCACGAAAAAATAGATATGATTAGCAAGTTTTTCGATAATATTTCTCGTTATTCGACCACTGAGTTGACTCATTCATTTGCTAGCATTGGTGCAAACATTCAGTGGAATGTTGATTTAATCTCACAGTTTGAACACAATATGCAGCATTTCATCATAGATAATCCAGAAATGTTGATTGCCATCAGCAATCATTTGACCAATGATGAGTTAAAACATTTTACCCAGTTTTACGATAGCAACGTCATCTGGAATGATGAACTCCCTAGTGAGTTGTATTATCTTAAAACGCATGACCCACAATTTTTTAAAATATTTATCGATACGTTTTATGAACGTTATCAAGCCATGTCTAAAAATAAACTCGACCAGAACTACATCGTTACTGACAGTGATGGTGATACTAATATTAGAGAGCAAGCAAATACCCAATCCGATATAGTCGGAACGATAGATAATGATCAACTTGTCAC
>NZ_JBQSVL010000156.1:0-1966 GCF_052376215.1 Psychrobacter sp. AOP7-B1-24 | reverse complement strand
TAAACCGTTGTATAAACCGTTGTATAAACCGTTGTATAAACCGTTGTATAAACCGTTGAATTTTAATTATCAACGGCTCACACGAAGTTCTATACTACGAAAAACTAGCAAAAACAGCATACTACGCTTCGCTGCGCCCAAAAATCGTCACCAAATAAGGCTGACGGGCTGAACGCCCTACCCTTATTTTGCGAGGTCTGGACGACCTCGCTGCCGCTTTTTAGTTGCCTTACACTTCGTTCCAGCGTAAACCTCCACTTCGTTACGGTTCACTCGGGGCCGCCAGTGGTTTCACCACTGACCTCGCACGTTTTTTACCCTTTTTGGGGTAGCAAAAAAAACGCCCGAGGTCAGTGCTTACTGACGGCGGGTTTCACCCCCAAAATCTATCGCCCAACTGGGGTTGGTCTGCACCTTAGCTGGACGCTAGTTGCCACGATTTCGGCTCCCCCACGCAGCCCACACTTGGGGTGATGGTCTGTGCATTTTCTGGACGAAAATACCCCCCTTTGGGGCTAAACATCGCCTAGGGGCGATGCAAAGAACTAACGCCCTTGCGGTTGTTGGGTCAGTATTGACCAGGACAGGCGAAAAAGACCGCCTGATCTTGGTCAATACTCGACCTCAGTCCAAGCAAAACAAACAAGAGTTGAACAATTTTGCATAGAAAAAGCCCTTAACGCTTGACACGTTAAGGGCTTTGTCGTTAGTATTCGTTAACGGTTACAGACGTTGGGGAACGACTGTAACGACCAAATAAGCATTCAGACTGCGTTATTTGACCAGCATATAGCCCGTTAAGGGTATTCTAAGGCACACACCGCCTGATTTGCAAGTCTAAATACACAAAACGCCTAACTCCCTATTTGATCGTTACATCGCCCCTATCGTCCTTTAACTGTTCCCTAGCAATGGGTGGCAGGCATCAGCGACGACTGCATTGTGTGGGTGATACGAAAGCTCCCGACAGGGGTGACTAGACATATTGAGCAGCGCAATGAGTGGCGTTTTAAGCGTATCTATAGCGGTATATTGGGGTTTATCCCCTTGCTAGCGTCAGAACGGCTTAAATCGCGGTTAAGAGCGTGTCTAGGCGGTGCTATCAGCCGTAATCTTAACAGGGTCAGCTTGATACAGTGATGACCTCCTGATGAGTGTCCCAAGTCGTGCCGAGGGCATGAGCAAACACCGTCAAGGTAACAACACTAAAGGGTTTGCAGTTTTTCAACTGTGAGTCCTTTAGGGTGAGTGTTCCCTGATTTCAGAACCCAGCCGAACCAAGAGCATATCAACAACAGACAAGCGATCAAGTGTTATATAGCCCCCTAGGCTATATAACATAGGCTTTTAAGAAAAAAAAACAAATAAAAAAAGCACTCAATCAGCAGATTGAGTGTAGGGATATTTGATAAAAAAATAAGGTTAAAAGATAGATAAGCTCAGCCATTGATTTTAAAGGCTTTCAAAGGATTTTATATATAATTAATATACAACACGTATATACCAAGTGTATATCAAGCATTTTTAAAAGGTTTTGATTGTGATTATACCTATACCGATTATATAATAGGTATATACCAAGTATATAAGGAATGACTATGGAAGCCCCAAAGGACAAGATGTTCACTGCTAAAGTTGATGAAAACCTGCTAAAAGCCTTTAAACATGCTTGCAATAACCAAGATACAACGGCCTCACAAGCTGTTAGAGCCTTCATGCGAGACTATGTTAAGAAGCATGGCCAAGCAAAACTGCTTTAAGAGCCTGGTGTATAAAATGGTGTATAAAGTGGTGTATAAAGTGGTGATTTAAAAAAATCACCACTTATCTGAACAGTTTATACACCAAAAATGGTCAGTCAGCGCAATATAATTTTGTTGTATAAACCAATGTATAATCCGATGTATAAACCGTTGTATAAACCGTTGTATAAACCGTTGTATAAACCGTTGTATAAACCGTTGTA
>NZ_JBQSVL010000155.1:0-2021 GCF_052376215.1 Psychrobacter sp. AOP7-B1-24 | reverse complement strand
AAATACCAACGGCCTTATCAGAGAGTACTTGCCTAAGGGTTGTGACTTTAGACAAGTCTCTGATGATGAGATGCAGGACATTGAGAACAAATTAAACAACAGACCAAGAAAACGATTAGGGTTTAAGACGCCTATGCAGGCGTTCTATAATATTAATTAGCGTTGCACTTGGTGTGTTAATCTAAGAATTTTCTTTGCAGAAGCTGCGGATAAACATAAAAATGCTATTCTTCTTCTAGATGAACCAGGCATGAGCCTTCATGCTTTGAAGCAACGAGATTTTAGAACAACAATATCAAGATTAGCGGAACAAAACCAAACTATCTATACCACTCACTCTCCATTTCTAGTAGGGCCTGATGAACTAAATATTGTCAAAGTTGTGGAAATGAAAGATCGTAGTGATGGTACTAAAGTACATAATACAATTAATTCAAGCGATCCAGCGGCTCTTCTCCCTCTCCAAGAAGCATTAGGATACGATTTGGCTCAAAGCTTATTTACGCAAAAGAAGAATCTAATTTTAGAGGGGCTAACAGATTACTGGTATATAGAGGCAGCGTCAGCACTTTTACGCGCAAAAAAAATAGCTGACTTGAACGATAAAATCTCTCTAGTTTTCGCTAATACAGCTGGCAAAGTAGTCTACTACGCCACCATACTACATGCTCAAAATTTGAAAATTGCAGCTTTACTTGATTCTGATAGTGCTGGAAATCAGGCAGCTACTCAAGATAGCTTGGTATATACTCTAGGTAATAAAAACATCCTTCGAACTAAAGACTACTGTCAAAACGTTACTTCTCCAGAGATAGAAGACTTATTGAGAGATACACTTGTTAGAATCGTAGAAACAGAATATTCAATCGACTGTAAGTCGATAGCAGATTCGCAGTCCACAAGAGGTATTGTGAGTATATTTCAATCACAAGTTCCCAACTTTTCAAAATATGACTTAGCCAAACATTTTATTAAATGGTGTAAGAGTAATGACGCTTCAAGCCTTACAGAAGATGAGATAAGCAATTGGACTAAGCTCATTGAAAATATCAACAAAGTGCTAAAATAAACTAATCATTTAGGTATGTACGGATAGGACGTTCTTTATTAAAAAAAGCAGGATCTTTTTTAATGCGTCCAACCATTTCATCAACTTATACCTCAACGGAGCCACTTCAACCCCTTATCATTAGTCTATACCTAAAACATAAAACCTTTAAATAATAATTTATCTATCATTAGACTTGTATCTGATATTAAATGATAGCAATCTCTTGCTGTTATCAATGAACATTAATTATTAAGTCTAAGTAATAGAGGTAGCGTTATGACCGTTCGTATTTATGTGAGAGCCAGCACTAAGGATCAAGACGCTACCAGAGCATTAGCTGATTTGGTGGCTTTCAGTACAAGTTATGATGATAAACCCCACTCTCAACTTGAAATAAGCAACTCAAACTGAAGTGGGGGATTACCTAACTGTTTATTGATTACAAAGCAGAAGTTATGAGCCAAGATTTTACGCATAAATCTGTGGGATAAATGCCATAAATCTCTCGCTCTCACCTTTTGCATATTAAACCGCTGTGATAACTGACCAATCACCGTCTCAATATTGCGACGAGCATTTTTAAGACGATTAAGTACACTGATTGGTCGTTTATCGGGCATATTTTTTCTAAGCGGTGTTTGCAAATCAACACATCGCTTAAAGCAATACTCAGATAAATCAGGGCTAATATAGCCCATATCTGCACCTAACAAGCCTTTGATATTATCAAGCATATCAGGTGCCACTAATCTTTCATCTATTCTGGCAGAGGCAAAGGTAAAATTGGTTATCATGCCCGATAGATTAATGAGTAAATGTCCTTCAAAGCCGAAATATTTTTGTTGCTTTGAGGCGCAGTAACTATAACTACCTTCGTATTTGAAGGTTTTATACCGATACGCTCTGGCATATTGGCATACAGGAATGGGAAAGCCATCGATAAAATGAATGTTGTCTTGTCCATACTGTT
>NZ_JBQSVL010000154.1:0-2089 GCF_052376215.1 Psychrobacter sp. AOP7-B1-24 | reverse complement strand
CATAAATCAGCCTTTAGTTTTAGAACGCTGTACCATAATAGTCCTTGTCGTAACAGCAAAAAAGGCAGCCTAATGGCTACCTTTTTATAAATACGGTTATACGACTTGTTTTGCTAAAGTAAGCTTGTGGCTGATTCTGTGTTTAGCCACATAATGTTTAGTGACATATTTACTTAGCAAATAACGTACTATGAATTACGAATATGGTTGAGCTGGCTCTTCTTCCATAACTGTTTCGCTGCTATCAGTCTCAGCTTCTGTGGTATCAACACTTGCTTCATCAGTTGGATACATTGCTTCGCTTTCGCCTTGGCTTTCAAGAGCGCTATCAGGGCTATCAACTTCAGCTTGCATTGTAGTATCAGATGTTTGCATCTCTGCTGATTCAGCTGCTACTGCTAAGCTTGGGATAGTTAATGCAGCGCCAACAAGTAATGGTAGAGATAGAGTAAGGTTTTTCATTGATTAATTCCTTGGTTTTAAATTTGGTCTACTGTCTAAAATAAGCTGAGACTAATTTATAAATACTGTTTTATAAATACGGTTATACGACTTGTTTTGCTAAAGTAAGCTTGTGGCTGATTCTGTGTTTAGCCACATAATGTTTAGTGACATATCTACTTAGCAAATAACGTACTATGAATTACGAATATGGTTGAGCTGGCTCTTCTTCCATAACTGTTTCGCTGCTATCAGTCTCAGCTTCTGTGGTATCAACACTTGCTTCATCAGTTAGATACATTGCTTCACTTTCGCCTTGGCTTTCAAGAGCGCTATCAGGGCTATCAACTTCAGCTTGCATTGTAGTATCAGGTGTTTGCATCTCTGCTGATTCAGCTGCTACTGCTAAGCTTGGGATAGTTAATGCAGCGCCAACAAGTAATGGTAGAGATAGAGTAAGGTTTTTCATTGGTTAATTCCTTGGTCTTTAGATTTGGTATGTCATTTAAAAATATGCTGAGACTTCAACAACATTTTGTATGGCTCAAACCTATCAACAAATATTATTATAAATAAAAGTCCGATAACCCCTTAACTGATTATCATGTTCAGTTCGAGCATAGAGTGTGATGATCTAATTTTTGTTAGTCATCATCTCCGAACACAAGACTATCAATTAATAACTTTGGGTTTCAGTAGCACAAAAATTACCAATCTAACGTTTTTATTTTTTCGTGTGACATTGTGCAATTGCTATGGCAGCTTTGTTATATAATCATATAAATGAATACTTTTACTGCTTTGCAGCCTCAAACCTAAGTATATAAACAAATAATGATTAAATTTCTATCAAATCATACCTAGAAAAACCTTATTTACCACCATTCAAAACCTTCTATCACTCCACACTTCTATTGCCAAAATATACCGTCATCTCCTTTATATTCGGATATCTATCCTAATATGTATTCATTTTTTTGATTAATTAATAGTGGAAGTATGTTGATAACATTCCGATAACATAATTCCGTCAGCATATTTTTATGGTCGTATCAGTTTTTTGAATATTATTACAATAATAAAGAGCCTGAGTACAAATACTCTCTTCCATACAAAAGTTCTATAACTCTCGATATAAAAAAACCTAATGCAAGCTATGCATTAGGGCCTATTTGACGATATATTGAAAACGTTTGACTCACATTAGCCTACTGGCAGAGGATATATTATTGCTTTACCGCCTCTACCTGAATAGTCAACGCTACCTGCTCTGTCATACCCAGCAATGTATATTTACTGATACCCCACTTTGTCCGATCGATAGTCGTTGTAAATTCACCACCACAGACCGTTTTTTTGAGTATAGGACTCAAATAACAATTAAACTTAGCAGCTGTTAGCGCAATAGGATTGGTCTTGCCATGTAACGTCAGCATGCCGTCAACTTTGACAACGTCTGAACTGTCTTTATCATTCGAAAAATACCATTTAGTGGACTTAAAATGAGCCACTGGAAATGTTTCAACATCGAAAAAGTCTGCGCTTTTAAGTGTGATATCAAAAGCTTGATTGCCGGTATTCAAGGTATTTAAAGGGATTAATAGAGCAATATTACCTGTCTTGGCTACTGGGTCATAATCGAGCTGAC
>NZ_JBQSVL010000153.1:0-2091 GCF_052376215.1 Psychrobacter sp. AOP7-B1-24 | reverse complement strand
TATGAGTAGCAAAGTCGTCGCGTAGTTGCATTCACAGCCTTCTTGTTTTTATTTAAGCGATCACACTAAATGAAACAAATACAGTAGTTTATAGGCCAACCCTGTGTCATACCCCTTGATCGCCCCTATCATGTCAACAAAAAATGCAAAAACGAACAACATGATGATACCGAATAAAATAAGCGCGAAACTAAATACTAGCTTTTTCCAAACTGGCTGATTGGCAGCTTCAATATTGCCTTCGGGTAAGTTTTTGTTTAAGTCATACGGATCGTTAGGATCTATCTGACATTCAGCTTCAATCTCAGGGCTAAACTTAGGGGTGATGCTAGTGTTGATAGATAGTAAGCGTCCCAGGTAACGTAGCCATGTAGGAATTAAAATAGCTGCTGTACCGATATCTGGCTCAAAAGCTTGTTTTGAATACTCAAGATTATCATATGGATTCAATAAATCGATAAAAGTTCTCTGAAAAGATTCTAACGGATTTTCACGATTTTTGTGTACAGGATGAATATAGCGTATAGCATTTTTGACCTCTTCAATTTGCTTATCATTACCTTCCATATATCGACGAACAAACTCGAAATGGTAAACCAAATAGTCGCTGGCACTCAAATAAACAAACGGCAAGCTAAACATCCCCGTAATAGTAACACCATCATCGGCTAAAGTAATACCACGTACATCACCACCGTCTTTGTAGGTAGTGGCCATATAGAATTTTAGGTCATCCCAATCAAAAACTTGTACTTGGCGATTGGCTTGGCGAACATAAACCTTTCGTGTTTTTCGATTAAAACGAATGGGAAGGTAGGTATAGCTGAATAGCTCCGTTGAGAGTAAAGCCAATAAATAAATAAAAGCAACTATAAAGGCTAACGTTATGGTACTTGCTAATATCCCTAATAGAAAAGAGCCTGTTAGGAACTCGTCATACAGTATGACAAAACCTAAGTAAATGACACCTGATATTAGTCCTAAAAAAAACAAACTGCCAAACGTGACGTCACCTCGTATTCTATCCTGACGGCCTGTTAGCTCCATATAAGTTGAATTAAACTGTACGACGGTACGCTGAGGATAAAGTGGTACGTTATAATTGTGTGTTTTATCTAGCCATTTAAAGTCCTGAATCTCTTGAACTCGTCCGCCTAGACCTACACCAAAATCACCACCGAATTTTTGATTTATTTCTTTATAACTAAGTTTTGCAAAGGGGTTTCTACCATTAATATCTATCATTTAATTATCCTGTAGGTCAATATCGTCACCCACCACAGCACGATCAAACTGCTCTAATGTATGCTCAAGTGACCAAGCTTGAGAGCACGTTTCAGGCATTGAATATTTTCTATATGGTCATCGCCTGCTATTTCTATAACCTTACAGTCCTGATGTGAATCCTGAGCGAGGATAAAAAAGCAAAGCACTGGTTAGACCGAGCGTAAGGTGAAAGCTATGATCGAGTAGGAAAAGAAATGAGCGCAGGTGAAGTTTCTACATCAAGGATGGATCCATAGCAACCTGAAGAAACTATTCCGTGATACCGGCTGTATCGGTTTTACATTCAAATAGCGATATTAAATAACGGTCCCTCATTTATTCTGTCGCATCTACTTCAATGCCTTTCAAGCCACTGTCTAACTGTTTAAGCTAAGAGCTATCTTCAGATATTTAGATCCACCGAAATAACAGCCAATCCCACAGTATCTTGAAGAAGCTTGGGTAATCTCCATGTGGTCGCGCAGCACCGATGATATCAATAATAATGGCGAGTATCGATAAGGAGGCCAGCGTTGCAACTACCATCATCACGACATAAAACACTTTTTCTAACAAGGTAGCAGGCTCCATGAGCGCTGGTATCGGCGGGTTTTTATTTAAGTCAAATTTATCGTTAGGATCTACATCACATTGGGCTTCTATCTCAAAAGGAAAATGCGGCGTGCTAGACGTCAATACGGCTAAACGACGGCCCAACAGCTTTAAAAACCAAAAAGGGATATCAATCATAAACGTCCAGTCTAACTTTAGAGTGTCTTCTGGATATTCCATATCATTGAAATCGTGATGATACGCAAATAAAGA
>NZ_JBQSVL010000152.1:0-2213 GCF_052376215.1 Psychrobacter sp. AOP7-B1-24 | reverse complement strand
TAATTTTAAATGATGAAATATTTAATAAAGATATTGAGAGAAAATATCCATTTATTAAAAATTTACTAGAAATATTTTGTGTAACCGATAAACAAAATACATATACAGGCATGCAAATAGTATTTAATAAGAGTTTCGTCAAATACTATTCCGGCAAACCTACAGATATATGCTCTTCTAGCTTGTTGAAGCACTTAGAAGAGGACTTAATTAACTTTATTGAGATATTCTCTGAATACATTGTCTTTATTGACAAACTAGAATTAAAAAATACTCTAAAAAATCCAGAAATTTTTAAAAAAGATTTGGACGCTATTTATAGCTTCAATTACTCATCGACTATTAATCGTTTATATAATCATTCCAATATTAATTTTATACATGGCAAAGCTGGTAAAAATAGTAATAAGAAAATTGTTTTAGGCATCTCTGAGCTCAAAAATCAGGTTCTTATAGACAACAAGGCTTACGGATTTGTTAAATACTATCAAAAACTTATTAATAATACTGATTATCAATTTCTCAAGTCTGACTCTCCAGTTACAGCGTTAGAAAAAAACATGAAAAGTCAAAGTCTAACCAAGTACCACCCTATTGAGATTTATATTTGGGGACACTCTTTAGACTCTTCCGATAGCGATTATATTCATGAAATTTTTTCATTTAATCAAAGTGAAAAATGTTCTTTGAGAGTCATTGTTTATTATTATTCTGAACCACATGCTCAATTATCCAATCTAATACATATATTAGGTAAAGATCTTGTTGAAACTTGGATGAAAAATAAATGGTTAGAGTTTATCCAAACACCTGACATACATAGCCTAAATTTCGATAATAACTATATTGATAATAGTACCAGCGAATTCTCCAAAACTGTGCTTAAACCAGAGGAAACTCGCAGTATAGCCTTTTATTAGGTATACAGTAATGATACTTTTACGTCTTTAAGTTTTAAGATCCTATAAAAATTTGCTACACTACGCGCGCATTATTTAATTCCACAATTATACTGATGTTTTAAGCTTGACAAATACCTCAAACCCAACGCACTAGGTTTACGACCTAGCCAGCAGGAGAAAACCATGAGCACCACTCAGAACCCCACTGCAACTGATAACAAATCAGCGCCCGCTTACGATAGCGTGACCAATAATATCGTCGTTGCCGCCCTCTATAAATTCACGCGCTTTGCTGACTTTGAACAATACCGTGAGCCAATCTTAAATACCATGCTCGATAACGATGTAAAAGGTACATTGTTACTTGCAAGCGAAGGCATTAACGGCACGATTTCTGGCACGCGCCAAGGTATCGATACCGTCCTTGAATATCTGCGCAGTATCGAAGCAATCGGCACGTTTACCTTTAAAGAGTCTTATACTGATGCACAGCCTTTTTATCGTACTAAGGTCAAACTCAAAAAAGAAATCGTCACCATGGGTGTAGAGAATATCGACCCATTAGAGTCCGTTGGTCGCTATGTAAAACCAAGTGAATGGAATGCGCTAATATCTGACCCTGATGTGGTTTTGATTGATACCCGTAACGATTATGAAGTACAGATTGGCACCTTTAAAAATGCTGTCAATCCAAATACTGAGACCTTTCGCGAGTTCCCAGAATACGTGGCAAAAGAGATGGATCCAGCTAAACATAAAAAAGTCGCTATGTTTTGCACAGGTGGTATCCGCTGCGAAAAATCTACTGCCTATATGCGTGAACAAGGGTTCGAAGAGGTTTATCACTTAGAAGGTGGTATTCTTAAGTATTTAGAAGAGGTACCTGCTAGCGACTCTATGTGGGAAGGTGATTGCTTTGTCTTTGACAACCGCGTGTCAGTGAATCACAACCTAGAAAAAGGCAGCTACGAGCAATGTTTCGCTTGCCGTATGCCGATTACTCAGGAAGACATGAAAAGCGCCGCCTATATTAAAGGAGAGTCTTGCCCTCACTGTATCGATAAAGCGACTGAAGAACAAAAAGCACGCTTCCGTGAGCGCGAGCATCAAATGCAGCTGGCCAAACAACGTGGTGAAGCGCATATCGGTAGCGATGTTATGGATGTCATCGAAAAACGCAAAGTAGCTAAAGCTGAAGCACGTCGTAAGGCTGAAGCAGCTAACAAAGCCAAAGCAGGATAAAGCGAGTTCTTAGTGTGTGCCAAACATTTAACATGCACTCATTCAACTTTGAAAATAACTAAAAAAAGA
>NZ_JBQSVL010000151.1:0-2231 GCF_052376215.1 Psychrobacter sp. AOP7-B1-24 | reverse complement strand
TAGTAAGTTCAATACTGATTGGGGAAAAAGTCATGAATTGTTTCAAGTGATACCTGATGGCTCTTTAAAAAAAACAGAAAGTAGAGTCGTCTTTTTTCGCAATTTCAATGATACCTCCCAACTAAGCCACCTCCATCCAAGTAATATCAGTATAAGTATCGGGCCTGATAAAGTATTCCATGTGAGCCTCACAAACGGACACTATTCTGACCTTGTTGTTTGCAATGGATTACAACTTATTCACGCAAAAATATTGAATGAAGAAAGTGGTGAGGTTAATTCTTATTCTAAACAGTATCAACTTAATCCTCAAACAACGACTTATTTACAAGTCGCTTCATCACAAGAAGGTAGTCCTATCCTTCAGAATATACCTGAGAGTGAGGCACTGCTATTATTAAGCCAAAGCACTCGTCAGAACCATCAAATTAGTCGTGTTCTATCAAATTGTAATGGTTAAATTTCGGTATAAATAAAATAATATATT
Organism: Psychrobacter sp. AOP7-B1-24; assembly: GCF_052376215.1. Lineage (NCBI taxonomy): Bacteria > Pseudomonadati > Pseudomonadota > Gammaproteobacteria > Moraxellales > Moraxellaceae > Psychrobacter > Psychrobacter sp. AOP7-B1-24. The sequence continues at coordinate 1,744 of NZ_JBQSVL010000151.1, read as the reverse complement.
GAGATCTATGTTAAACCTAAATAGATATTATTTTTTATACAATCGTATTTAAAACCATTTTTCCATAATGGAATTTATGTGAGATAAATAATGTTTTATCAACATGAATGATCATCGATAGATATGTCAAAAAGTAAGTGGTATTTTTTATATTCGTTAAGAAAAATTATGTAAATCGGTTCGTAGTTTTATATAGATATGTATTTAACCTATGATATTAATTAAGGATGATTTTATGAATGCTATAGTGATAAAAGTAAACGATCAAATCCAGACTATTTCTGAGCACAAAATCATCACGGAGAACGGAGAACCTACAGTTATTGAAGCTGTTCGTAACGTCAATTATGAACTCCTTGATGAGTCTACTGGTTATGCACCAAATCAAATTATAACTAAGCGGATAAATAGCGACCTTCATGTTTCTTTTGAAGATAACAGCGAAAATGCCGATCTTATAATTGAAGGATTTTATGATGATATCAATAGTGCGCTTATTGGTGCTGCTGAAGATGGTAACTATTATTACTATCTTCCTAATACTGGTGAAGTAACAGATTATGTTACAAAGTTGCAATTGGGTGAAGTACAAGGTCAAGCGTTGGGTGGAGATGGGCAGATTACACCGTGGTGGATAGCTGCTACAGAATCGACAGGTCTGGGCGTATGGCTAGCGGGTCTTGCCGGTATAGGGCTTGCAGCTGCGGCTGTTTCTGGTGGCGGTAGTGATGGTGATGACTCTGATGGTAGTGTCAACGTCGACACGCCAACCGTTGATGCGATTACTGGTGATGATATCGTCAACGGCACCGAAGCTGCTAATGGTTTTATAGTGACTGGTACTGGGACAGCTGGGAATACCATTACTTTAACAGACAATAGTGGCAATACTATTGGCACTACTATCGTGGACACAGACGGTAACTGGAGCATTCCAGTTGATCAAGACGACGTTGATGCTATGGGTGAAGGTTCTGAGACCCTTACAGCGACAGCAACAGCAACAGATTCTTCTGACAACACCAGTGAGCCGACTAGCACAGACATCACTGTTGATACTATGGTTCCTGCTGCTCCAACCGTTGATGTGAATGAAGATGGTACTGGAATTACGGGTACAGGTGAGCCTGGCACCACGATCGAAGTAGACACTGACGGAGATGGTGAACCGGATTACACCACCACTGTTGATGACAATGGTGATTTTGTCATTGACACTAGTGACAACCCACTAACTGAAGGTGAAACTGTTACTGCTACGGCAATTGATCCTGCTGGTAATACCAGTGAGCCTGGTACAGATGTAGCGCCTGAAATCGATGACGCTGATGCCGATGCCGATGCCGATGCTGACGCCGATGCTGACGCCGATGCTGACGCCGATGCAGACGCTGATGCAGACGCTGATGCCGATGCCGATGCCGATGCCGACGCTGATGCCGATGCCGATGCAGACGCCGATGCCGATGCCGATGCCGATGCAGACGCTGATGCCGATGCCGATGCCGATGCCGATGCAGACGCTGATGCCGATGCCGATGCCGATGCCGATGCCGACGCTGATGCCGACGCTGATGCCGATGCTGATGCCGATGCCGATGCCGATGCCGACGCTGATGCCGATGCCGATGCCGATGCCGATGCCGATGCACCTGTCATTGATACCGTCACAGGCGACGACATTGTTAACGGCATTGAAGCGGCGGACGGCTTTAACATCACTGGCACCGGCACGGCAGGTGAC
>NZ_JBQSVL010000150.1:0-2487 GCF_052376215.1 Psychrobacter sp. AOP7-B1-24 | reverse complement strand
GTATTTTGAGCAGCATATAACGCCAGCTGTTGTTGAGGCTGCCAATAATCTGAGTAAAATATATAAACCTGATGCTAATTGGTAAGGTTGATTGCTTTATTGATCTATAAATTAAAAAATCTACGATACAGCATGTATCGTAGATTTTTTAATGAAGTACATTTTTTGGTGTTGTGAGATTGGTACTATCTACTCATGCGCCAGACACAGTGGTCATGACGCGCGTACATCGCAGGAATGTACCACCATTCTCTATAATAAGGGTTGGGCGTTTGGTCTACTTGATTGTAACGATCTAGTGGCTGCATATCTCCAGACACATCACGCCCCCAGACAAACGATTGGCGCTCCCTACCTTCAGAGTACATATTTGGATCAAACCACACACCTCCGCCCACAATTCGTTGGTCGGTTTGTTGCATGAGATTGCCCAAGGTTTCTTTGTAAAGCGAATCTTCTTTTGGTAACCCGCCAGCCATCGTGCTGGTTGCTTTGGCCAATCCGTCGACGTGGCTAATGCTCGCCATAATACTATTAATAGCTTCGTTTCCGGTCTCAACCACTGTTTCTGATGTCATCTCTAGTATGCGAGGCTTAGCTTGAATTTCAATAACCCAATAAACCATCAAGATGATCAATAAAAAAGCCAATGCTAAAATAATCAGTATACGTGTGGAAATACTACTAAGTTTGCTAGCAATATTCATGAATAAGCCTTATGTGTATACGCCCACTATTATCAATAAAACATCATTCAATGAATTTAGATATCAGTTATACGCAATCGTCATTTATAATCAGCCAAAGGATACGGTTCTACTATGACAATATGATGACTTACGTTTATCACTTAATGAAATAAAAGAAGCCGCTTAAAAATAAGCGGCTTCTTTTTTTGAAAAGCGAATAACTTTTACTGATTTTTAACATTCAGACCCAACCTTCTTCTAGCAGATGCTCAGTATTACTGACTTTAAACCCATTACATAAGTCATAGAACGCCATTGGATCTTCAACATTATCAAGCAACTCTCGTTTATGCAGTGCCACAAACAGCGCTAACGCATACGCTGCACTATGAATAGATTTTTTCGGATTGAAAGTAATATCAGTAAACCCTTGATATTGTATTACTTCCTCGTGCAGCTGGGAGTTTTGCTTTAACGCATTTACATATAGCCAGTCATAAAACGTCGTTAACGGCTCTACACCCCACTCCATTCCAAAATAATTGTAGCCAATCAGCTCCCCTGAATTCATTAATCGCTCATCTTTTCTAGCCTGCCTTGGCGCTACAGTTAACAAATCAAGATAAGGACCGCCATCTTCAAAGACCATACTAGCTTGAAAGGCATTTTCGACACTATATGGGTTGCCATCATGCTCATCAGTGATTTTTAAGCTGAATGGGCTTAGGGGAAAACTCAGCTTGTTGCCAGACTTGCTAGACAGCTCTAATACTTGCTTAAATCCATATTTTTTACGAATGACTTGATGCAGATCATTGATAGTTTTTTTCTTTTGTTTACTAGAAAACCCCACATGCCGCTCAATTCTAACCATATCTGTTTTTACCAGATTATCACTGTTAACTTTGGGCATGAAAACAGGTTTATGCTCTACAGCGTTCTGTGCTTGTTCCATAGGAATGTGCCTTGATATCAATGGTCTATCTAAATAATTTGTTATAACTGTATTAACTTCACAGAATTTTGACTTTGACGATGTATTCTATGATTGTTAGCAGTATTGATTATTAGTGTTTTGTTAGCTAGCAGCCAAATGTAGTGATTTTATTGAGAGTTGTCGCCTTTATCGGCGCTCGCAGGGAAGTTTATCTTATTATCAGTTGTTTATCCTGCCTTATTTCACGGTTGTTAATAGTTTTTCTGGATTTATCGTTGAGATGATGCCAACCGACTTATTGGGATGGCACCATGCTTTATTTCCTACTAGACACAGATAGTAAGGCATATCGTATCAATACAGGAGAGCTCTGTGACGACAGACTCGGCTGATACTGCATTCAGAAACATCAGTAACTTAGTGGCAAAAGGTATATTAAAAAATCTGATGTTTCATCGCAAAAAGAGCATATAATTCTTGAACACTAATGAGGAGCTAGATTATGAAAAAAATGATAGCAATAGCTATTTTGTCATTAATGAGTGTGGTTTCAATCTCAGCCAATGCGTGCCCAAAGGGCGAACATCCACATGGCGGTACAGGTTCTCATCATAAGGGCGGCTGGTGTTCACCTTAATACAGTTAATCTTCTATAAAATAGTGACAGTGTTGAATTTTCTTGAAGTGTCACATATACATCTGTACTCAGTTGCCTCACCTCTCTTTTACATCAGATCAACTATGCTATGTTATGTTGATGGCTTAAGGCGTTGGAAGCTGCTAGCGATGAATATAAAACCTAATCAGACATGACAGTATAGTGAAAGCGATATATTGTTATGGCTTAAAAAGCGTTTAGAT
>NZ_JBQSVL010000149.1:0-2588 GCF_052376215.1 Psychrobacter sp. AOP7-B1-24 | reverse complement strand
ATTTATTCAAAACCAATGTCATTACTACAGTCAATCAATGTTAAAAACGGCACAAGGCAGACTAGCTTGGTACTACAGTAGGAGGCTGAGCCAGTCTAACGCCGTAACACTTTAAGAGCAGTTCGACTATATATCTTAAATCGCTTTAGTACGCTCAGTTAGCCAGTTAAGCGCCTCACCTGTTACGCGGTTATGTAGCTCCGCATAAACGCTCTGATGATAGCTATTTAACCACTCTATCTCTGTACTATCTAACAATGACTTATCAATCAAACGGGTATCAATTGGGCAGTAGGTTACTGTTTCAAAGTGTAGGAACTTACCAAAATCAGTCTCAGTCGGGTTAGCAACTGGTTTGCTTACTACTAAATTTTCAATACGAATACCCCACTTACCTTCACGGTATAGCCCCGGCTCATTACTGGTAATCATATTAGTTTTCATTGCCCGCTCTTTAGTATTAGGCGCGCTATAGGAAATACCTTGTGGGCCTTCATGCACATTCAAAAAATAACCAACGCCATGACCCGTACCATGTCCGTAGTCCATTTGTGCTTGCCACAATGGCGCACGGCAGATCGCATCGATAGTAGGTGATGAGATACCCTCAGGAAAATGAGCACTGGCTAAAGCAATATGGGCTTTTAGCACTATGGTAAAGTCACGTTTGTGCTCAGAACTTACTTGCCCAATACCAACCACACGCGTAATGTCAGTAGTACCGTTTTGATACTGTCCGCCTGAATCAATCAGTAGCAATCCGCCTTCGCCTTCGCTCACCTCCAAATAGCTAAAATTTTCTGGTGTCGCGCGGTAATGCGGCAATGCACCATTCTCATTAAAACCAGCAATGGTAGGAAAACTGGGTGATACGTAATGCGGCTGCTGACTGCGCGCATCAATGAGCATGCTATCTACATCCAGCTCACTTAAGCGCTCACCGTTTGCTAAACGCTGCTCAAAGGTACTAAAAAACTCACACAGTGCCGCACCATCTTGACGCATGGCCTCACGTACGTGATCAATGTCAGCCTCAGACTTTACTGATTTGAGCAATGTGCTGGGCGCCATTTGTTCAATAAAGCCAACATCATCAACCATTTTCGATAACGTACCGACCGCTACTTTGCTTGGGTCTAGTAGCAATAAATCGTCAGGTGTTAATGCTGCCAAAGCATCTTGAACAGATTCGTAATCGGCCAGTGTGATGCCGCTCTCGCTTAATGCTTTTGCAATATCAGCACTAACTTTATTATTATCGACAAACAATATGGCCTGATCTGCGCTAATTAGCATATGTGATAAAAACACAGGATTATAGTCTACATCGGCGCCGCGTAGGTTAGTTAGCCATGCGATGTCGTCGAGGCTTGATAATAAATGATGGGTCGCGCCTGCTTGTTCGATGCCGGTACGGACGTCAGCCAACTTTGAGGCAGCGGATTGAGCCACAAACGGCGCTTCATGCACATACAGCTTAGCATTAGGTAACGCAGGACGGTCTGTCCAAATACTGGCCAGCACATCACGCTCAGTAATCAAGGTAATATCGTCAACGTCAAATGCGTTTAGTAAGCGATCTTGCTCAGCGATAGACAATACATACCCATCTACTGCCACGCTGTCGCCTTCTTGCAAATGCTCAGCCAACCAGTCGATATGGTTGGGTTGTTTGGGTGCCAGCTTTTGTAAACTGATGCCCGTGTCTGCTAATTGCTCGGCTGCATGTACCCAATAACGGCTGTCTGTCCATAATCCTGCAAAATCCGCCGTGACGACCAAGGTGCCGACTGAACCCGTAAACCCTGACAACCACTCGCGCGCCTGCCAATATTCAGGCAGATACTCAGACAAATGCGGATCGGCTGTTGGCACGATGATAGCGGTTAAATCTTGCTCAACCAATGCGCTGCGCAGGCTATCAATACGTTCTTTTATAGATTTTTTATTCATTAATATCATCCTTATGAGTATCTTATTATGTGGCTACTATGCATGTTTCATCGCATGTAATTGATCGTATGGCTTAGCAAATAAATTTATAAGCACATGTTATGAAGAGATAGTAATAGATGTTTGGGCAAACAGTAAGCTTTCAATAGCTAGAGGTGAGATAGTGCAATGAAAAGCAGTTTGATTAAAAATCAGCTTGATTAAAAAGCAAACTCTATCAAATAACGAAAAACGTGCTACCGACGATGGTAACACGTCTAATCATACGTCATTCATGCTGTTATGATTGACCAATGTGTCTCAGTCTAGGGCGTGTCCTCATTTCAAAAATGATGATAAAAATGAGATAAATAGCAGTCAAACAAGGAACATAGCGCAGATAATATCGAGATATTAGTCAGCTATTTGACGCTGTTTGCCAAGATTTAGCCATTTTTAACTCATTTAGATAACTATCGATTGAATTGAGGACACGCCCCAGTTTATTACTTGACCAACTGTTTTTCACGCTCACTGTCTCGAAGCATTTTATTGATGGGTTTTGCGAGTATCAATAATACTACCGCGGTGACCACCAAAAAGATGGTCATGGTCGTAAACAGACCTGGTAATCCTTCAATCTTGTCAGCAGACAC
>NZ_JBQSVL010000148.1:0-2599 GCF_052376215.1 Psychrobacter sp. AOP7-B1-24 | reverse complement strand
ACTTTATTTGATTATCACTATCGGTTTATGGATATAGAGTACCCAGAGAAGTCCATAAGACTGGATTGGTTATTTGCTATAAATATTCCTTTTTGGTTTTTAAAGCTATTGGGACGTCGTTTAGCGGTATTAACGTCTAGCACGCCGCATTTTCCTTTTGAGATAGAAGCCCAATGTGATGTAGATCCCAACGATAAATTTGACTTAAATAAAAACCCGCCGATACCAGCGCTCATGGAGCCTGCTACCTTGTTAGAAAAAGTGTTTTATGTCGTTATGATGGTAGTTGCAACGCTAGCCTCCTTATCGATACTCGCCATTATTATTGATATCATCGGTGCCGCGCGACCACATGGAGATTACCCAAGTTTCTTTAAAATACTGTGGGATTGGCTGTTGTTTCGGTGGATTTAGACTGGATTTTTAGTTGCAATGTCTAAAGTATAAACTTCTGATGATGTAGGCAAAAATATATATTTATAATGACTATCGCTTGAATTTCGGAAATGCCATAGACAAAGCAGCCAATGGTGCCATCAATAAAAACAATAATAAACAAGACATCAACGAGTATGAAAATACTTTAAAAAGGTGGCGGAATAAAAGGTAATTGATTTAATGAAACGCAGAAAAAAAAGAACATCCGATGACACTTTAGGCAAAGCAGGTAAGACAGGTAACTCAAAACATGAGCGAAATCCATACCAGAGACCTGACTATCCGCCACGCCCCGAACGTCCTATCGTACAGTTTAATAGCACCTACATGGAGCTGGTAGATATGTGGGACTTTATCCGTGGCGATGTGGTTTGGAGCCACTTAATCATTTCTTTAGTAGCGATTTTTGGTATAGGTGTTGTGGGCTATAGTATGCTCTTTGAGTTTAATAAAAATGGGCTTAGCATCGATTTCCTGTTTTATATCGTGGCAAATATTGCATTGTTTGGGCTTATTTATGCATTGATAAGACGCCTTAGCCGAGAGCTGTTTTCTTACACTTACTTTCCCGTTCGCTTTAATCGTAAAGAGGGCAAAGTCTATGTCATGGGTACCAATAAAAAGGTAGAGGCCTATGACTGGGCGAGTCTAAAAGTACAAATGCAGATCTCCACCAACACACCGAGAGATATCCGCCACTGCGACGGAGACGATAAAGGTATTATTCAGCAGATTTTTAGTTTACCGATTCATTATCTTGATGTAGATGAGGCCTTATACGGTCATTTTGAGTTTGTTAATCGTTATATGTCTGCTACAAATGATAGCGAGCTCGCTGAAGTAGCCAGTAGCATTGATCACATACTTCCTATCCATCAGCGTAAAGAGACCTTTAAAGAAAGCATGCAGCGTTCCTTATTTGATTATTATTATCGATTTATGAATGTTGAGTACCCAAAGACATCCGTAAGGTTTGTTTCGTTATTTGTCGTAAATATACCTTTTTGGTTTTTAAAGCTATGGGGACGTCGCCTTTCTATATTCACCTCAACCACCCCGCATTTCTCCGCTGAGATAGAGAACGAGTGTGAGGTAGGTCTCAACGATAAATTTGACTTAAATAAAAACCCGCCGATACCAGAACTCATGAAGCCTGCTACCTTATTAGAAAGAGCACTCTATTTTGCGATGATAGTAGTCGCAATGCTGGCCTCCTTATCAATTCTAGCCATTATGATTGATATCATTATTGAAGTTTTACCGCATAGTGATTATCCAAGCTTCTTTAAAATCCTGTGGGATTGGCTGTTGTTTCGGTGGATTTAAATATTTGAAGACAGCCTTTAGCTTAAATAATTAAGTAGTGCGTTGAAGAAGCGCCAATGGTAAAGCCGTAAAATTTAGGACAATGAATAATGAGTGGATATGTTGTAGACATGGAAGGGCGGTTTCGACTGACCAAGAAACCACCATTTTTCTGTCACATCTATAGATATTAACTTGAGAGGTTTTAGTCCATTTACCGTTTACTGTTCAGATTGAGGACACGCCCTAACTAAGGAAGAATAAATGAGCAATACAAACAACGTCTGGCTGGCAGGCTTTAAGCTAACGTCTGTCAATTTTTACGATATCTATCCTGCTAATAGTAAAAAATATGACTTTCCTAAGCATTGGAAAGTACTTCAACGTATAGAAAAAACAGCTGACCCTAAGTTATTAGAAATAAAAAAGGTGTTTAAAGAAGAAATGTTGGAGCTGTCTAACGCTAGCAGTGGTTTTTCTAAGACCAATCACTTACCAGACAGCTTGTGGGTAGAGAGTAGTGACACTAAGCTACCGCCATCGTCTGAATATATTTTCAAGGTAAGAAGTAGTGGCGTTGTGCTTACCCAAGCCTGTGCCGAGCTGCTACAGCAGTTTCGCTTAGGGGAGAGTACGCTCACGCCAGTACAAATCTACGACCTTGAAACCCAGCAGCTGTGTAGTGAGGAAACCTTTTATTTTCTTAATCTATGTGAAAGACGAGAATATATTCAATACCCGCACCCTCAGGTGAACGAGTCATTTTCCTCTTATGCTAGTTCTAGCTTTGATGGTAAGCAAAGATACGCAACCAGTATACCTATCAAAGACAAACAACTATTAGTTAGTAAGTCTG
>NZ_JBQSVL010000147.1:0-2786 GCF_052376215.1 Psychrobacter sp. AOP7-B1-24 | reverse complement strand
GGGTCTATCAGGGCTACATATCAGTGCCAATACCAAACCTGTGGCGATACAAGCACAAGGCGGTGAGTTGCAACTGCATAGTCAGCAAAGTATGACAATCGGTAGTGAGTCGGGACAGGTCAATGTGTCGAGTCCGAAGCGGATTAAGCTACAAACGTCAGGCGGAGCTTCTATTACCATCGATGATAGTGGTATTAAGCTGGTCTGCCCGGGCACGGTTAAGATTAAAGCGGTGAAGAAAGAGATGGTTGCGGGGGCAAAAGCCAATTACTCGCTTCCGATGATGCCTGATACTATTCCGCTGTTTAGTAATAAACTCGATGTTTATGATTTGTTTGTGAATGCAAATTTTGATGAGGTTGATTACGTAGCAATGTTAGGTGATGGTCAGATAGTTGAAGGAACGTTAGATGAACATGGACGGACTGGTCGGTTGATGTCAATGGAGTCTCAAGAAGTTGAGGTATTAGTAGGATACTTAGATAACTGGAGTGTAGAATTTGATACAGAACATGAAGAGCCTGAGACTATTGATGAAGTAGAGTTCGAATACTCAGACGCAGAATGTGCTTGTAATGCGCCCGCAGAAGATATCGCTTTTTTAGAGGATGAAGAATAATGTCAAATAGTCAAAAAAAGCTTACTGCATGGTTTGTATTGCTTGATGCGCAAAGCAAAGTTCTGAAAAATATTGAATACAAGGTCACAGCAGTTAACAGTAATGAGGAAGAGGAACACGTCGTTAAAGGTAAAACTAATAGTAAAGGGGCAACTTATGAGTTTGTTAAACCTATCCATACTAAGCTTTGTCTTTATGTAAAAATAGGAACTAAAGACTTTAAAAAAGCTGGAAATATATCGTTACCACCAGTTAAAGAAAATAGACTTAAAATTAAGGCTAAAATCAGTGCAGTTTTAATTGACTCAAAACTAAAAAAACATGGCAACGAAGCAGGTAGTATCAAGCGTAAAGATTACAAAGTAGTTACAGGTGATACCTTAGAAAGTATTGCTAAAAAACATAACACGGACATTGCAACATTAAAGCGTTTGAATCCAAAAATAAAAAGTATTCATAAGATATTCGCAGGTCATTGGTTAAAAGTCCCAGTTCAAATCGGTGATGTCGGCAAAGAAACGGAAGATAAGCCTTCTCCATCAGTTTCGACGAAGCCGCCTGCTACAAAAACTAAGGGTAGTGAACCTGTAGATTCAGAGCAACCCTGGTACGATAAAGCTTGGGATAGTGTTAAAGATATTCATGATGAAGCAGACGCTATGATTGATAGAGCAGAAGAAGCTATCAAGGATGGGCAGCAAAAAATAATAAAAGGAACACTTGAGGCGAAGGAGCAGTTGTATGACACTGTATTTGGTGATGATGAATCATCTAAAACTAACAATAAAAATAAGAAGAGTCCTGCCAAGACTGAGTCATCAAATAACAAAACCAATGAACCACCACTAGAAATAAAAAAGAAGGCTGGTAACAATCAAAATGGCAACCCTGCCGAACAGATCACTTATGATAGTTATACTACTGTTTATCATATATATCATGATGGGCGTATAGAACGTGCTAATGGGCAAGCAGAAAAATTTGCTGCGTTTATTTATTATGATGAAAGCGGTGGTAAGCATAAGCTTGGGAGATCTGCTTATGTAAAAGGTCAACGCTGGATTAAAAAAAATAAAAAAGATGGAGATAGAAAAGTATATTTAGTCGATATTAGAGATTTTCTCAGTTATAAAAAAGATAGTGTGCAATATAAAATACATGAGAATTCAGAGGGTGGTAAAAGATATTATTTGACTGGGGTTGCTCTCGCAGCCTATCTAGGTACATTATGTAGATTAGGGTATATAGATATTTCGTTTAACGGGTTTAGTGATGCTAATGGTGGCCCAGGGGTTAGCTCTTCACATATCAATGGTGAGGTAGGTGATATGAGATACTTGAGAAAAGACTTTAAGGCTTTAGCTGTTACTGTATTTGATGATATCTACAGTCACGAAAGAAGTCTTAAGTTAGTTGAGACGCTATATATATTTGGATTTGGCCAGACTAGAAATAATTATACGGAACGATACAGTAAACCAGAACTAGGATTGAAAGATTATACATTACCTCATTGTGAACATAAGAAATTTCAATTATCGGATGGAACATGGGTAAGACATCATCATCATTTACATCTTCAAGGGCTAGTTGCAAATATCAAAGATATCGATGTTATTTCTAAAGTTCCTGAAAGCAGTTCTAATGGTCTCAATATTACATCAGAGCAATTAAAGAAGCTTTTTCCCCAATCATCACAGTCTGATAGAAACACTGTAGTTAAAGAAGTTAATGCCAAGCTTTCTGAATTTAAACTAGATACTTATATCAGACAACGACATTTTTTTTCGCAAATAAAAGGAGAGGTCGGAGATGACATGAAGGGAAAAACAGAGGGCTGGAACTATTCCCCTGATGCACTTCTTAGTTTTAGTACTTATTACAAGGAACATAAAGACGAAGCTTACGAGGATGGCTACGAAAAAGATGCAGATGATAACTTTATTAGACGTGCAAATGAGAGAGCTATTGGAGAGAAGCATTTTTCAAGATTAAATGGTAATAGACAAAAGACTCATCCACAAGATGGGTATAACTTTAGAGGAAGAGGACTTATACAGCTTACTGGTTACGAAAAATATAATGGTTTTATGGAAAATTATAATAACCATTGGAAAGGAACACCACCTGATACGGTAAAAACTCCAGATTTAATTAACAAAATGCC
>NZ_JBQSVL010000146.1:0-2841 GCF_052376215.1 Psychrobacter sp. AOP7-B1-24 | reverse complement strand
TAATATTCAACTGAAGATAAAAAGTTTTATTCCTTTCAAGATAATAGGCGTAAGACTTTTTATGAGATTTCATTTATAGGGATATTATGGATACTCAGCAAGCATCATTCTCGCTTTGGCAAAAGATGATTCAGCAATGTTTTCTATCTTTATACGAATTACCTGAAGACAAAATCACTGGCCCTCAGAACTTTCAGGGTTATGATTTTGTTTTTGATTTTTCGGGCGCGACTATTTATTTGCTTGTCAATACGGTTGTGAGACAAGCGAATAAGCAGGAAGTAGATAGTGCTAAAGTTCGTGAGTGGAGAAAGGAAGTTGTTAATCAATTAATCAAACGTCACGCTCAGACTTATCAAAAAAATGATCAGTTGGTTGCAGCTAGGAGCACATCGATAGCTGATAAAAAAACCTATTTTATTGGCTTAACTTCATTGTCTATCAATCATCAGGACGAGCAATTAGGTTCTTCCTCTTATACGGTTGGCTACGAATATGGCAGTCGGTTTTTTGCTGAAGACTGTGTTTTGGATCTAGACAATGAACAAAGTGTTTTACAAGTCTTTAGCTATCAAAACTTCGCTGACATACTCAGTCAATTAGTTACACCAAGTGATTTGACGACATTTTTAGATTTTCATCATGATAAGTTAGCCAGTTTTTCATCTTTTAAAAATGAATCGACATTATTAAAACAGTTTTTGCAATCACCTGACTTTCATCAAAGAGCGATTGGTGTTCAAGAGCGGTTGATTGATAATGAGTTAATTGACCAAATAGAATTACGTTTACGTAAAGTATCAGAGCCGAATCAGACTGTATTTGCCAATGCTTTAATGGCTGAGATTCAAAAACAAACTCGGATGTGGTATAAACTTTTTAATAGTGTGATTGAGCGTTATCACGAAGCAGGTAAGCCATTGCCAAAAGCACAAATAGATGTGTTGGCAGATGAGTCAATGTATACCTATGCGTGTCTAGTAGAAAAGATTTTAGCTTATAGAACCATGGATCAAGAGTCTCGTTGGAATGGTTATGTTCGTCATGAGCACTCTTATCATGTCTTTGGTCGTCATTATCTTGTGGTGTTTTATGCGCAAGATGATAGTAGCTCGTTGAGTGCAGGGAATGTGCGTTCGTCTCATCAGGACTTATTGTCAGATCTCAATGCCCAACTACAAGATCCAGTAATGAGTGATCTGTTTTTGCTTGGTGTAGAGTTTCGACCTTGTGAAGACAGCGTAAACACTGAGGTATATCTGGATATTTTTCATCAAACGGGTTCATTGATTGATAAAAACACTCAACGTTTATATGAACGTCTGGCAAAACTTCAAGCTCAGTTATAATCTAAAGCTAATATAGCTCGCTGGTTTGACACTTTATCTATATTTGTATTATTTATATTGGCATTTATTATGACGCAGCAATATCAGGTTTTAGCTCGCAAATATCGTCCTAAGAACTTTCATGAGTTGATTGGGCAAACGCATGTCTCGCAAGCGTTGATTAATGCGATTGATTATAACCGTTTACATCATGCTTATTTGTTTACAGGTACGCGCGGCGTTGGTAAGACGACGATTGCACGTATATTATCTAAATGTTTGAACTGCGATACGGGCATCACTAGCACACCTTGTGGTGTTTGCGATAACTGTGTGGCCATCGATCAAGGACGATTTATCGATCTTATTGAGATTGATGCGGCTTCTCGTACTAAGGTTGAAGATACTCGTGAGCTGTTGGATAATGTTCCTTATGCGCCCAGTCAAGGGCGTTATAAGGTTTATCTTATCGATGAAGTGCATATGCTGTCTACGCACAGTTTTAATGCGCTCCTCAAAACGTTAGAAGAACCTCCTGAGCATGTGAAGTTTTTACTTGCCACCACTGATCCACAAAAACTGCCAATTACCATTATCTCGCGTTGTTTACAGTTTGTACTACGTCCGCTACCACAAACGTTGCTCAGTGAGCATTTGGCCAATATTCTTACTCAAGAGAAAGTAGCATACACACAGCCAGCCCTTTGGCAGTTAGCCAGTGCCGCGAAAGGCTCGGTGCGTGATGCGTTGTCGTTGACCGATCAGGCCATTGCTTTTGGTCAAGGTGGACTAGATGATGTCACTGTCAATGCTATGCTTGGTTTGATTGATGCGGCTGACTTGATTCGTTTAATTACAGATATCTATAACTATGATAAGCCGGCTGTGGCAGATCATATCGAGCAAATGCGTGCGCAAATGGTTGATGCGACCAGTATGTTTGACGGACTCACTGAACTGCTTCATCAGTTGGCGTTGACTCAATTATTACCTGAAGTTGCTTTGAATGTAAATGAAGCTCAGGCCCAAAATATTAATATACTTGCACAGCATATCAGCCCAGATGTGTTACAACTGTATTATGAAATCGTGGTGCAAGCGCGTGAAGGGGTTAAGCTTGCCAGTACACCTATGCAAGCACTTGAGATGTGTATCCTACGTCTACTGGCTTTTCGTCCATTGCCAATTGATGAAGTATTGAGTAACACTTATGATAGTGATGTAGCTTCTACAGAAGCATCAGCTATAGAAACAGTTGCTTCTACACCATCTGTCGATGCTGTTATGCATCAAGCTTCAGAACCGCCATTACAGCCTTATGATATTGACTATCAAGCGCCCAGTACTGATATGCCACAAGCTGAGTCTTATCAATCGAGTCTTTACGAAGATAATCAAGTCAGCGTCAATAATAGTCTTAACAACCCAGAACAGGGCTTGACTCTAATGGCTGACAGCGTGCAGCCTGAACCAGTTGTTGAGCCTGAACCAGTTGTTGAGCCTGAACCAGTTG
>NZ_JBQSVL010000145.1:0-2968 GCF_052376215.1 Psychrobacter sp. AOP7-B1-24 | reverse complement strand
TCATCTGTGATACCAGTCATTGGCGGTAGCACGCGTTTACTATATAAGCTACCCACCCACGGTGTGTCTGCGGTAATCAGACGCAGTTGGGTCAAGTGAATGCCTGCTTCTAATGTTGAGGCATGACGTTCATGGTAGCGACGACTGATGGTCAGACCTGTCACGTGTGCCAGACTATTGCGCGCCAAGTGTACGATATGGGTGGCACGGTAGTGCTGATTGAGATGGTTGTGATCGACCAATATAAAAGTATCGGCAACATTCAAATCAGTGGCATGGGCGAGTGCATGATAGACGCTGTAGTGTCCTTGATGATAGTTTGCGACGACAGTCGCTTCATCGATGCTCTCGGTATCGGTCACTGGGGCAAACGCAGCAGGGGTGTCGAGCGTAAGAGTTTGGCCACTTACCTGATTGTCCTCGTCAGCACTATTTCCATCAGTGTTGCTGTTTATAGCAACATCAGCGGATTGAGTGGGGTGTGATAAGGTTTGCTGTAGCCGTTCCTACTTTTCGCTACTATCTTGACTAATCACAAGAGCAGGCACTAGAGCTTGAGTCGTTTTTGCGCTACGATAAGATCTCTGTCTAAATGCCTGAAATCTTTTGATCATCCAAGGATCTCCATTGCAATTATGGCTAGTGGTGACATTAAAATCTTGCAAAGAGTGGTTGTAGTTGGAGTGGATTTATTGAACAGTATTCACCTGTATCATAGCTGTCATCCATATCTTTATCGCCAATTGCTTGATAGTTATCAGCCATATTTAAATAGGCTATTGTTCTGTTTGGATCAGAAATTATAATAGAGTCGTTTATTTGAGTTAGGATATTTATAAATGAGTACAAAAATAGCAATATATAAATAGAAAAGCCCTTGGATACATACGGGTACCGCTAAGTTGTAGTTTGAATTATTATCAAAGGCTGTTATAAAAGACATCCAAGCATAGTGGCTGCATGTTTGAAAATAAAAAATATATGATATGTTTGAATTTTCAACAAGCTTAAACCTTCTATTATAGGGAATTTTACATCATCAGAATATAAAAAGTAAATTTAGAAATCAAATGTATAGACCCATTGAGTAATGCTTTTGTCAGGCTTAATAGTCCAAACAATATTATTTGTATTACCATCAGTTCCATTGGAAGCAGTTAGATATATATTTCCTGATTTTTTGTCAAAGTATGCTACATGAGAGTTTATATTAATATTTTCGATGTTTTTTATTTTTTCTTGACTTAAGCAATTGAGTCTGTCGTTAATGCAAATGCTTGTGTAATTATTCTCATTGTATCTTATATAAATTTTATTTTTTTTGTTATATAAAACATGAAGGTTGCTCAAAGATTTATATTTGAATTTATTTTCTAAAACTAAGATTCTAGAGGTATGTATATATCCTAGACCTTTCTTAGTTTGAGAATAACAAAAATCATCCACTCTGCCACCCTCATTGTAACAATAAATGAGTGTACCATTATCTATCTTATCAATAATTTTAGATTTTAAATCAGGTAGTTTTCTCAGATTAACATGACCATCAGAGTCGTTGATAATACCATATCCACTAATATCATAATTATAGAAAGTATTAGAAGCTGCTGAAGCTGAAAATAGCAAGGTCAAGCCTATCAAATAAAGTTTTTTCATATGATTAATCCTTTATTCATTCGGGGTTGCACCAGATGGTGGAATATGATTATTTGGATTTCCATCAATATTTATCTTAGTTTTTATTGATTTTTGAGTCTTGAGTATTTCATTAATCTTGTCTCGAATACTGGTTAGCTCCTTTTTTGACCCGCTTAAACCGACACAACCCAAAGTTCCTTTATTATTACCGTCAGGATGTATACGTAGCAAAGATCTTTTGGTGCTAAACTGAGGGTCAATATTAAAGCTAAAACCGACTCCATTCTTGTTCATACCTTTACTGTAACTACCTGCTTCAGTTCTATCACGATACGTATGCGTAGTATATTCTCCATTAGGAGGCGCACCACTACCGAACCCTCCACTATTTGCAACAATAGACATTTCAAGCTTATTTCCCTTATAAATATATAAATTACCTATACCCAGTATTTCTGATACCATTTTCCCATCAATAACGATTAAATATTCTCCTAAGTTCCTTGTAATATTGACATTTGATAATGCAGCCATAAGAGGTACAGCTTTGATAATTGTTAATTCTTTATCAGATAAATTATCAAACTTATTACCGATTTCACTCATTAATTACCTCTTTTATTATTGATTCGCTGATAAATAGGATTCATGTATTATACTTATCAATAACACCATATCTCAACGCTGTAGTAGTACTCTCTTTGGAATGCTCTTATCTTTACCAAGGTTAGTCATTTTCTCATAATATTTTTTATAGTATTCATCCGCTTTAGTTTCATCGCCAATGGCTTGATAATTATCAGCGATATTCAAGTAAGCTACCGCTCTTTCAGGATGAGAGCTTATGACAGAGTCTAACAACTCTATGGCTTCATTGTGATAGCCATACTGTCCAAAGTAAAAAGCGAGGTTATTTGATAACTCTATATCGTCTTCATAGTAGTAAAGAGCGTCGATGTAATCTTCAGGCATACATCCGTCACCACTATCAGAATCGTTAGTTTGAATGAGTGATTCGACGATCGCCTGTTTGTTAGGGGTATCTTTGTCCATTAGTAGCTGATACTTATCTAACAAAATGTCAGGAATTACCTTTTCGCCTTTGTAGAAACCAGTCGAAAATAATTTTTGATTAATTTTTCCAAAATTGATTAACGATAATAGACTGTGTGTAGTTGGAGGCTCGATATTTTTAATAGAGTCTAGTTCGTGACCACAATAATTTAAATATAGCAACTGGTAAGTATTAATCAATATAAAATCATTTTTTCTCTTATCAAATAAGAATTCCAGCACATAATGATTTTGCTGACCATCTTGTCTTAATTTG
>NZ_JBQSVL010000144.1:0-3022 GCF_052376215.1 Psychrobacter sp. AOP7-B1-24 | reverse complement strand
TGTTAATATATGTGTATAATAAAATCTACTAAGTAATGTTAAGTTTTGTAATAAGTGTGATGTATGGCTTATCTTAAAAAGCATGCTTAGTTATTTATGACTTTATTATGACCGGTATTTTTCAAATTTAGATTTATCTAAAAAGAAGTAATAAGTGGAACTGGTTAACTATAAATCAAATTTAGTTTAGTATTAAACTATTGCAACAGCATTGCTTTACTGAACAACAACTAAGTTAATAGGGGAAAAAAATGTCAAATATCAATGATTGTTTACAGGATTTAATGACGCTTGATGGCGCTATGGGCGCTTGTATTGTTGATTACATGTCAGGCATGGTGCTTGGTATGACTGGTGGCGGTGTTGACCTAGAGCTTGCCGCAGCAGGTAATGCTCAAGTCGTAAAAGCAAAAGTTGCTACCATGAAGTCGCTTGGTATCACAGGTGAAATTGAAGATATGTTAATCACTTTAGAGTCTCAGATTCATATCATTCGTCCTACACATAACCACGAAGATTTGTTTATTTATTTGATACTTGATAAATCAAAAGCCAACCTTGCACTAGCACGCCGTAAAGTACAAACAGTAGACACTAAAATAGAAATATAATTTGATTTTTTATATTTGGATAATCGAATTTTTTAATCCAAATGCTCTTGTTACTTTTGCTTTTCTGAAAAGCACAAGTAGCAAGATTATATTTGTTATCTAAATATGTTATATAACGAATATAATCTTTTTATATATAGTCAGTTTAATATAATTTGAATACCTAAAAGCCAGTTCAAGCGTGATAAATAGCAAACTGCGCAAGGCTAAAATTGTATCAGCTTTATATAGGATTGGCTGTATGACGATGATCTAGCTAACCCTTAGATGCCTTATTAAATGGTGATAAAATGAAATGTATTGCATACGTTAGTAGAGCACCTATCTGTAGAGCGCTTATCAGTAATAATAGTGTACGTATGCCTACTGGATTATCAGACATCATTAGTGCCTCTAGTAAGCATAACCCAAAAGCGCAAATTACTGGAATCATCTCTTACCGTGAGGGCCAGTATTTTCAAATACTAGAAGGGTCTGATTTGGAAATAGACACATTGATGGCTAAGATAGCAGCTGATCCTAGACACGAAGATCTTTGGGTCTTTTTAAACGAAAGCATTACTGAGCGTATCTTTCCTAATTGGAGCGTTAGTGTCTTCAATTTTGTGGATAAAGGTGTTTTCTTTGATAATTTTATAGAGAGCAATAGAGCAGTTTTTAATATCTTTAATGAACAGCAGAAAGACCGTATTCAGCCTTTTATTGACATAAAAAAGATTGATGCGGTTCCTGATCAATATTATCAAGGCAAGAACTTAAGGTTGATAGCCTGGCCTGATCTGAATAATGAAAGTGATCCTCAAATGGTTATGAACCTATGTATAAAGCTGACCAAAAAGCCTTATCCTTTCAATTTTTTGGTGGATAGTGGTGAGTTTGGAACACACCAGCAAGTCACACAGATGGTCAGAGAGTTTGAGAAATCAGGCATACTAAGCGTCACTGACGGAGAGCCATTAGAAGAGAAAGTGGTCAGCAAGAAAAAACCTAGTAAGTTTTACGGTGCGATCAAAAAATTCTTAGGAATGAGGTAAAAAATTGAATTATCAAAAGCTAGCTATCATTGGTGAAGTGGGCGCCGGAAAAACTCAGTTGGTCAACACATTAAGTGAGATCAATCCTATCGAAACAGAAGCAGAATCTAGTATCGATATCGGTAAGAAATACACCACGGTAGGCATTGATTATGGGCGTATCACCTTATCAGATGAAATGGCCTTGGGTATCTATGGGGTGCCAGGTCAAGAGCGTTTTTCTTTTTTATGGGAGTTTGTCAACCAGTCTTTATGGGGCTTACTCATTTTAATTAAGTATGGCGAGACACCAGACTACGCCAACATAGATAAACTGTTAAAGTTTTTTGCACCAGAAAAAAACCAGACCACTTGTATTGTCGGTATTACTCACAGTGAAGATGCTGATAAAGATAAGCTTGCAACGTTGGGTCAAGAAATAAGAATTATGCTAATGCAGCATAACGTGGTAGCGCCAGTGATCAATACCGATCCTAGAAGTAGAGAATCGGCTGTATCTCTTTTATCACTATTCAATACTCTTAACAACCAAGACTAATGTTGGATATGACTATGCCAAATGAAAAATCACCAGCGAAACTTGCGCTGTTACATCACATCAAAACCTTGTGCGATGCCAATAGAGAAATTATGCTGGTCAGCCTATGTACGACAGATGGCTTTCCTATCAGTTGTTTTTCCGTCAGTGAACTGAGCAATCAAGCGGATAAATTTGCGGCAATGAGTAGTACGTTATCGTCACTGAGTGACTCGTCTGCGAATCAAATGAAGCAAGGACAGTGTGATATTACTATCGTTGAAGCGACCTCTGGGAATATATTATTCGTAAAAACGGACTATATTGGAAAACCTTGTGTCTTGACGCTTGTGGCGCATAATAAGATGGCCTTGGCCGAAGCAAGATATAAAACTAAAAAACTGATCGGAGAGATATCTGCTATCACAGAGTAGGTAGGGTACTCAGGACAATTTAGTATAGCGCGCTTTACGTGCCAAATAAAAAGCACCACTCAACTAATGGTTGGGTGGTGCTTTTTTTTCGTGGTTTAGATGTTGATGCTAGGTATAACTAGAGCATGTTCTTATTTTGAAAATAGTGATAAAAAATGGCAGCCAAATAAGGAGGGCTGTACAAATAATATTCAGATATTAGTAAGTTATTCGATGCAGAATTGCAACGTTTAACCTATTTAAAATTTAATATTCAGGTTGAGAATATGCCTTAAATATAGTGATTTATGTACGAAATTCACTCATATTAGAGTAATTACTTCGATTAATAGTTAAAAACTCATAAAATTCTTTATTTTTCCTACTCAACGGTAGTTATTAGGTGGTGAACGGTCAGTTCAAAAACATCGGTGTTCTGGCATAAGT
>NZ_JBQSVL010000143.1:0-3149 GCF_052376215.1 Psychrobacter sp. AOP7-B1-24 | reverse complement strand
TCAACAGCACACCCCGACTCTCACTCAAACGGCATTGGGTGGTCAGCATCTGGCTGAACGCTTAACGCAATTGGCAACGGGACTAGGACGTCAGGTCAATGACCACAAAGCGATTAAGACCCAGTTAGAAACTATCGCAGAGGAACAGCAAACCAAAACCCATCAACAAGCGCCCTACACGCTGATCGATGGCGCTGCTGATACGAGCTATGTCAGTGACGATACGCTGATTCAACGATCGATGGGTGAGATGGTAACGACCACTCAGCAAGATATGATGGTGAGTAGTGGTGATGGTCATCATCAAATCAGTAGCGAGTCTTTGACAATGGTTGCTGATGGTCAGTTCAGTATGACGAATGGCAAGGACAATATTATGCTGTCTGCGCATACAGGGAAGCTTGAGGCAACGGCGAAGCAAGATGTGAATATGTCATCCTCAACTAAAGAAGTTGAGATAGTGGCAACGAATAAGATTACGCTAACGGCGGGCGGTGCGAGTATCACATTAGATGGCGGTGATATTACGATTGCGGCGATGCAGTTTACGGAGAAGGCTGGTAAGCACAGTCGTGATGGCGGCGGGATGGATGGGCTGAGTTTGGCGGGGTTGCCTAGTATAATTCCTGAGAAAAAGACGCTGATGGATGGGGTTTATAATTTGGCTTACCAGTTTATCAACGATGAAAAAGAGCCTTATGCCAACACGCATTATACCGCTATAAATAAACGTACAGGCGAGGAGTTCAATGGAGTGACTGATAAAGACGGTTGGTCGGAACGCTTCCATTCTGACAATAAAGATGAAATCGAAATTCATTTAGAGCTTCCTTGGCAAGTCGAGAATGAGGAGAGTAAGTAGTGGGATATAAATATAACAGCCTCAGTCGTACTTTACCTATGATTAGTAACAATCAGGTTCAAGTCATTTCAAACCAATATTATTTAGTTATTGGATTTGAAGTTAACTATTTAGCAACTGCTTTTGTAAATAACACTCAAAATCTCAATATTAATTATGGACATGCCTTTTTCTTCACAGTACAGAATGGGAAAATCGTAACTGTACATAGCTTTGGCCCTAAAGGATTAGCAACCCCAACAGAGGCAGAAGAAAAAGCAGGAATTGACATATTTAGCGGTAAGCGCTCTGGCACTGTTAATTACCCCGTAACTACAGTCTCAAGACTGTATAAATTTAAAATACGTAAAAGTCAGCTTTCAGCCATTAAGAAACATGCTGATAAATTCAAGAAAAAGGTGATATCAGGCGAGGAAAAGTATACTGCTTATATGAACGATACATGTGCAGAAGCAGCAAAAGATGTTTTAGATGACGCAGGCATCGATACACCTAGTGGCAAAGGCTATATCACTACACCTAGTGGAGCAGCTAATTTCTTATTTGAACCTACATATATTGATGGATGGAAGGTACCTGCTACAGGAGCAATGTTCGTAAACCCCTATTCTTGGTATGTTCAGTTCAAGAAAAAGTACGGGGCTGCAAAATTATATAATTATTACGGAGTTAGATCAGGATCTATATATCTTGAGAAAGAATGGCAACTAAAGGAAAAGGACAATGTGCCTAATGGTATTCAGAATCTTTCATATCATTCTGACCTATATTAGTCTAAAAAAATCGTACATATCGGGAGCTTGCAAATGATAAAAGTTGCTCTAGCTATTTTAGCTATGTGTTTCTTAACAAGCTGTGGAATGGCAGAAAATACCAAAAATCAGGAGCCTATTATGCAAGATGAAATAGCATTACATGACGCATTGATACAGGCAGGCAGTACACAGCTAGTGACTGGCTATAAGAATGATGATGTATTAGAGACAATAAAAGCTGCAATTAGGTTAGTTTCTCGACAATCAGATATGGTCTCAGAACTGCCTAATCTTGGAGTATATAATCCTTTCACCCCAAAAACTAAAAAAGAATGGAGATTCTACTTTAATACAGAAAAAGTCACTACCACAATAATTGTACATCCAAGCAATGTAAATATTGTTGATAGTATATATATTTTTGTTGGCGAAAATAGTAAAGATATTAAATCAGCTAAGATGCCTCTTAACCTAGGTGGTATAAAGCTTAATTATCTGAATTATCAAGTCACAAAGTCTCTTAATAACCCTAGTCTGCATAATGCTAAATTTATCTACGAATTAAAAGATGATCCTAACGTGCACATTGATCTTAACGTTAAAGATACGTCAATAAATGAAATAAATAGTTTAGTTGAGTCTAAACTACTACCTACAACCTTCTCAGGCATAAACGTCTATCCCGCCCGAACAGATAAAGTTAATTAAACCGTTATAAATAATTGAAGTTAGATGGCAAATAGGAATTGCGCCTAACAACCCAAATTCACGTATCTCATTTGCAAGGTATGAGTGGTATCTCATGCAAAAAGATCCCAGTGTATACAAACTATAAGAGGTTTATATGAAAAGAATAAAGCTCGCACTTACTATAGTGATTACTACCTTACTTACTGCTTGTGATGCTACCTCTTCAGACTCACTCACTCTAGATTCAGGTAAAGCAGTCAAATCCACTGTAACACTGGATAAACAGAATAGCGCTGAGAGCGTATTAGTCTCTAATACTGAACCCCATATACAACAGGATATCAATACAACAGATTGGGCTCCGCTTATTACGAGAACACCTGCAAAACAAGCCCATGAACCGTTTTTTTTGCCTGACGAAAATGTAAAAAAAACTAAAAAATTATTCCACAAAGACTATAATTTAAACCAAATAAATAGTAAACAGTTTGACGAAACGGCATATGGCTTTTTTGTTGTCATTCAATATGATGATGGCACTATCTTAGATTACTCACTGGATAAAGTGAATAATAAATATTTTGTGAAGAGGTTTACCTTAGCTGGAAAATATCAACCTCTTGATCCATTTAATAAACTTAACAAAGCTGTCGTATATCAAATATTAGAAATAAGCGGAGCAGACAACCCTGAAATATTTTTTCAGGAGCTCATAAATAGCCCTAAAATCACTAAATACAAAGGCTGCACTGTGCAACAAAAGCAATCTAAGTATGCAATGGTAGGTTTAACATCATGTGAGTTTGATAATAGAACCGATTTGTCTTTATACAATCCCAAGT
>NZ_JBQSVL010000142.1:0-3265 GCF_052376215.1 Psychrobacter sp. AOP7-B1-24 | reverse complement strand
ATAGTCAGTCATCAAAATATTAAAAAAGCCCTTTACTTGATAAGTAGAGGGCTTTTTTTAATTCAAACACTATGACGTTCAGACGTTATAGTGTTTGAGGGTTATCTGATATATGTTTTTCGCGCAATTTTTTCCGCAATACTTTACCAATATTGCTCTTTGGTAGTTCATTGATGAATTCAATATGACGCGGACATTTGTAACCAGTGAGGTTTTCCAAAGCATATTCTCTAATATCATTTTTGGTGACATCATCATCGCTCGGGACAACATAAATTTTGACAGCTTCGCCTTGGCGGCTATCTGGAATACCAATTACCGCACAGTCAATAATGCCTTTGTAGTCAAGCATGACGGATTCAATTTCATTTGGAAAAACGTTAAAGCCTGAAACCAAAATCATATCTTTTTTGCGGTCAAGTAGGGTGATATAACCTTGTTCATCCATGCTGACAATGTCACCAGTGCGGAAATAACCATCAGTGGTGAAATCGTTGCTACTGTCTTTATTAAAGTAGCCTGAGGTCACATTAGGACCTTTTATACACATTTCTCCTGCTTGATTGAATCCCACATGTTTACCATTATCGTCAGCAACGATGACATCGACGCTAGGAACGGGTATACCAATTGTACCGTTGAATTTACGGTCAGTGATGACGTTGGCTGTACCAGCAGCAACACCTTCAGTCATGCCCCAACCTTCAATCATTGGGCAACCAGTGACTGCCAACCATTTAGCCGCGGTCTGTTCAGTTGCTGCCATACCACCTGCTTGTGATATGCGTAGTGAGCTAAAATCCAAATCTTTAAAGTTTGGCTGATCGAGTAAGCCTTTGAATAGTGTGTTGACAGCAGGAATAATATGAAACGGTTGTTTTGATAATGTTTTAACAAAGCCTGACATATCGCGTGGGTTTGGCACCAATATAAAGGTGTAGCCTGAACGCATACCAAGCAAACTCAGCATAAATGCAAAAATATGATATAGCGGTAGAGCCATCACCATATTGATATAGACTTCGTTAATTTCTGAAGTGACAGGGCGGTACCATGCTTCTGACTGTAGAGCAGCAGAAACGATATTACGCTGTGATAAAATCGCCCCTTTGGATAGTCCTGTCGTTCCACCCGTATATTGCAAGATAGCTTTTTGTTGCATGGTGGTTTTTGGCGATTGAACAGGTAGGTTTTTGCCTTTTTTAAGCACTTCAGGAAACTTAGTAACCTGATATTTTGGGTCATTAAGATTATACTTGGGGACTAAGCGTTTCACCTGACGGATAACGGTATTGACTAAAATACCTTTTAGTCCCATCATATCGCCCATTTTTGAGAGAACAATGCGCCTGATGTTTGTCTCGTCAATAACTTGCTCAAGTGCTTGGGCAAAATTATCCACCACAAAAATAGTCTGGGCACCTGAATCGTTTAACTGATGGCGTAGCTCACGGCCAGTGTATAATGGATTAACAGGCGTACATACGTATCCTGCGCGCAATATACCAATCATTGTAGGTAAGTATTGCGGAACGTTTGGCATCATTAATGCTACGACACTGCCTTTAGGAATACCTTGAGCTTGTAACCATGCGGCAACTGCAAGTGATGCTTTGTCCACGTCACCATAAGTATGAGTAACACCCATACAGATAGTCATAGGATGGGGACGGAAACGGTCAAAGCATTCCTCGTATAACTCAATCAGATTTGCATATTGATCTGGATTGATGGTTTTAGGTACATTTTTTGGGTATTGAGCAAGCCAAGGTTTATCAACTGTCATACTTAGCGTTCTTAAATGCTGAGATTAAGTTAAGGTTCTATAAAAAGGTAGTCACATTCGTGTCAAACAATACAGATCGTTGCTGTGAGAGCAATGGCTTGCTGAGTGACATGATATGGTTTCACAGACTGTTAGAATACGCTGGCCTTTATATCTATAGCTTTTTAATTACAAATTCATTTAACCGCAAAGAATCATAATCTAAGTAGATTAAACGGTTAGGTATTTTTTTTGAGACTGAAAAAAAGTAAAGCAACTTATTTTGACAACACATTAACATAACTACAATTGATTTTTTTATGCCAATATAATACTTGATAGTTTATATTTAAATTTGATTAATTTAAATATATATGTTGCAACTATTTTGAGATAAATGGTCGATAAAATGTTGTAGTCGGTTATTTTTATTGAGAATAATAGTCATTATAACCAGTATTACTCTTTTAAGGCAATTTATTGGGTGATAGTTTTAACAATATGGTTATAACAGGGCAGGTTTCTGCATAGAAATTATCTATTTTTACAGTTCAGAGCGTTCTACCAATAGTATCAAACGCCCTTATTTAAAAAACTTATGTTTATTTTTTTTGGGAATTATTCGATATTCTTTTATAATCTTTGCAGCAACACCTTACTTATATGTCTCTTTGGTAATTCATTTACAAATTCAATATGATGCGGAGATTTGTAACCAGTAAGACTTTCCAAAGCATTCCTCATAGAGCTCTTTAATACTGTTGTACCTATTGGGATAAATCGTCTTAGGCACGCCATTGTAGTAATTAACAAGCCACGGTTTGAGTATTCAAAAATAAAGTGATTATTAATGAGTACACTATCATGAATGTGGATCAAGTAAACATTGGTTTGTCGTACTGGGTAGTACATAAATTAAAATAAATATATTCATAAAATCAAATATATAGTGGGATACTTTCAACATGAGGCGAGCGTTACAATGGAAGTTATGAGGCAGTATTTAACACATTAAGGCATAAATTCTTTATCTCTAACGCTATAGGTGGTGAGTCATTCATGGTGGGATAAATTGATAGCTTTTATTAAAAAAACGTCGATAAATGAGTAGGGCATTGATTGTACAACCAAGCGTGCTACTCACACATATCAAAAACATCGTTATTATTTGGTAACGAACGGCTTGAGTAGGATCAGCCCCCGCAAGAATTTGTCCTGTCATCATGCCCGGCAAACTGACGATACCAACGACTAGCATAGAGTTTAATGTTGGCGTCATACCAGTGATAATGGCCGAGCGTATAGGCTCGTGTACCGCTTCAAATGGCCGCGCAGATAGGCTTAGCATCATCTCGATACGCCCCCGCTGCTCATAAAAAGATTCAATCAGTTGGTTGCTAGTCAAAGCAATAGCAGTGAGAGAGTTGCCCAATATTAATCCTAGTATGGGAATGATGAATTGCGGAGTGTACCAAGGCTGCACTTTTAAAATAATCATAA
>NZ_JBQSVL010000141.1:0-3325 GCF_052376215.1 Psychrobacter sp. AOP7-B1-24 | reverse complement strand
GCCTTATGCGATTCAGAGTGCAATGTATTTTTGGCTCAATTATAATGTTTATAGTACCAGTGAAGGTAATGGTTATGCTGATGTTACTGCTGTTACCAAAAAAGTTAATGGTGGTAGAGAAGGCTTGGACAGGCGCAAAGCAGCTTATAAAGAATCCGAAGGAATATTTAAATGAAACTAACGAGCGTAATTCTAGTATCACTTCCCATATTTGTAATATCGGCTTGTGCTAATACTTATGACAAATCTGAATTCTCTCATAAAACAGAGACTTATGCAGAAGAAAAAAGTTCAGAGTCATTGTGTATAGCTGATGAAATACCCGTTGTATCATGCGAGATAGATGAACCACAAAGCAGGGTTGTATCTATATGTGGCTCTGCTGACTCTCAAAGTGCTATCTATCGATTTGGTAAAGAAGATAAAGTAGAGCTATCTAAACACTTTACTAGTAGGGAGCCTTTGAAAAGAACACTTGTTTATTCAGCCTACACAACCTATTTTCATTTTAAAAATGATGGATACCGCTACATTATAGGTGTTCCCGAAGAGGCCTATGGTATTAAAGCTTTTATCGATATTGTAAGCCCTAACGGTAGTACTAATACAAAAGAATGTACAACAAATTCATTTGCAGAAAAAAAGTTAGTATCTCCAGCAATTATAGATTTAGAAGAGTCTAAAGCTGACTTACCTTAGTTGGTTTTCAAATAAGCTACCTTTTTACTTTAGTGCTTTTTAGAAAGTATGTCTATACTATTATCTATAAATTGAGAATACCGTAAATTACGCTAAAAAAAGGATCAATAAGTTATGAATCTTGATAAAATTTTGATCATAGTTGCATCTACGTTATTCTTAACTTTAGGCTGTGAAAGCCCTGTTAACTCCTCCAATCCAAAAATAGCACCGTCTTCAGCTAATGTTCAGATTAAAAAGTCATCAAACCACTCTCAAGTCTCAGATACGACTACGCAAGAGTGTGTAATAGATAACAGCAAATCAATAAATATCTACTACCCTCAAAGCCTTAAGGAATTAAAAATAAATGGCTACAGTACTTTCAAATTGACAAGTACTAATGAGATAGAAACAGGTCAAGGTCGTCCTCATGAATTCACTCGTATATATCAGAATGATCAAGGATACACGGCAACTTTAATGTCTCAAAATGCCATTAGGAATTTAGAATTGACAGATGCAAAAGGTCAAAGCACATCATATTCATTCAACTCTGGATTAGAATGTGACGCTCTGCCAAGCACCAATTATTCAACTTATATAGTTAGTGCAGATAAAGCTTTTATCTATAGACAACCTTATCTTGACAGTAAGACTTCATCCTATTTCATAGCAGGTGATGAGATTGAGGTATTATCTATTAAAGATGACTGGATACAAACGTCTTATTTAAAAGGTTCAAAAACAGGTTGGTTGCGTCTTAAAGATCTTGAAGTAATGGAAGGTGTTGACTCTTCTGATAGAATAACACTCGATAGTAATAAAATTATCACTGCTAATGGCACCGAAAACTTTACTCTACACAATACTATTGAAGAAATAGAATCTAAATTAGGTATGTCTTTAAATTTAGAGCACACTATCAATGAGTGCTCTATGGATAGTAGCAACTCAGAATTTCAATTGCTGTTTTTGCGTGACACTCTAATCTCAGTTGAATTTTTCGATTCTAGCTACCAAACCAGTAAAGGCTTTAAGGTAAACGATAACATCTCTAAACTCTTGAGTACCCATCCAGAAGTCGAGTATCACGAATATACAAGCAATATGGGTGATGAAAGCTACTATATGACAAATAGATATTATACGACTCGACCCAATGCTCAAGGTAATACATTGACTTTTAATGTTTCAGACAGATATCCTGATACTATTACAGACACGGATCCTAATACTATTAGCAGTATATCCGTATCCAATAATTTAGATGATAGTAGTATTTGTAGTGTCTACTAAAAAACTATGCTTAACTCACGATAAAAACATTATGAATACTAAAACATGTGATTAGAATAAATTTTGTGAAAATTTTGAAATATATCACTCATAGCAAACGAATATGGCTTATACCTACCCACACCCAACAAAAAACCCCGCATCATGATGACACGGGGTTTTCTTGTTTTAAGTATAAGGCTTTCAATTTTAAAAGCTTATGTACTCAAGATTAGGTCAACTGAGCCACATTAATCTTGTCCTATTCTTCAGTGTGCTCTGACATACGGTCGAAGTTCATGTATTGATACATTTCCTCACCCATGCTATCTAGCAGCCTATCATGACAGCCATTTGCATTCAATGTTCGATGAAAAGCGCGTAAAAATAATTAGAGAATAATATGTTTAAATATAGCTTAATATTTGTAATGGCCACACTTTGCTCCTGTAGTGTAGATACAAGTGAAACAAAAACTTCGTCTCCTTTAAATGAAACATTATCTAAAGAACTTAGTTCTACAGATTTACACTCTACAGGTATGGGTATCAGACAAATTTCTGATAAAGAATTTATACCTCTACTAGAAAAATCATGTACAGCTGAAAATCTTTCTTACCCCGAAAAATGCTTATATTACGACAAAGTTAGTAATTATAGTTTTGATAGTATAAACCTTGATAGTTTCTCAGGTGCTAACAGTAAAGTCATGCTAAATACTAGACTGCTCTTAGGGTCAAAGAATGATGATGGTGATTATTCTACTAAAACACTTGAGTTAAATACGAATATTGATGGGTTAGAGGTTGATTCTATCAATATTTATGAATATGAATTTAATGAGTATTCATATAATGAACGTATTTTCTATATGAATCAGGATTTTGAACTATGGATTCTTAATTCAATCATGTTTGAAGGTGTCTTATATATCGTATCTTGGGAAAAATATAATATCGATCCCAAAACTGGGAAAATATCAATTGACTCTACAGTAAATTACACTTCAATTCATGAATCGGAATCAATTTACAAAGGGTTGATAATGTAAGTGGTCAAAATAGAATATCAACGTTAAAATTAAATTTATCATAGGATAAATTTAATTAACGCTACTATTATTGAAAACAAATATAAAGAACCACTTTTTGTTAAATCAGAACCGGAAGTAGAAAAAATCACTATCACAGAGTTATCAAAAGATAAAGATATTGAAATCTATTTTTTAGCTTTATTAAATTATATTCGAAGTGAAAATATAAAAAAGTGTAAATTTAAAAACTAAGTTAACAAGGATTCATATGAGAATAACTATACTACTCACATTTATGATTGGATTAGTTTCTTGTTCTAATCTATCAATGATTGA
>NZ_JBQSVL010000140.1:0-3339 GCF_052376215.1 Psychrobacter sp. AOP7-B1-24 | reverse complement strand
TAATAAATGCTGATAATAGCGTTATTAAAGTGAATAGATCATCCGATTATCATATCTTAGACAATATAGTTGCTAATGATGAGACAGCTTTAGTCGTTACCTCAGCAGGTAAGCAAGGGATAATAAATGCTAATGGAGAAGTGCTGCTACCTTTTGATTACGAGTCTATAGAGTCATTTTTGGTTAGACAATATGACGAAGGCAACGACAGCTATGACTATGCGAGATACTTTATTATTAAAAAAGGTGGCTTATTGGGACTGTTGGATAGCAACCTAAAAGTAGCGATTTCACCAACTTACAAATATCTTGCTCGACTTAAAAATCATCCTTATTTTGTTATAGCGCAATCAACAAGTGAGAGTAAAAAGCCAATCAAAAGTGGTCTTATTGATGCCAAAGGCAATATCGTCAAGCAGATGCAGTATGATGCTATCTCGATTGACCCTGATAATGATGACTACATCCTAATAACAAAGGGTACGAATGTTGAGTATTACAATGAGAAAGTTGAGCTCGGTCTTGATGTGGTAGTGATAGAGGAATCATTTTAGAGTCTTATTTACAATGTTAATCAATAATACTTTTAACTATTATCTTAACAAACGTCTTTATTTAGTATTAAAAAATTTTGGAATTAAACTGTGCAAATTTTAAAATGTAAACTCATCTATCGAATAATCGTTGTAGGTTTCTCTTCTTTCTTATTACTAAGTGCTTGTGACGAGAATGCGATAACAAGTGAGGCGTCGATTCAGCGAGATACTGAGGCTTTTAATAAGAGTAATCGTTTATCCAAAAAAAGTACTTCCAAGCCCTTAAGCTTTGAGAAAATTTATGCAGCTGCACTGACAGGCGATGCCAGTGCTCAATTACAATTGGGTGTGATATACGAAAAGGGTCGTGGTACGCCGCAGAATTATAGCAAAGCTATTGAGTGGTATAAAAAGTCTGCTAAACAGGGTAATGCCTCGGCACAGTATAATCTCGGTACAATCTATCATGATGCAAATAATGGTCATCAAGATTATGCTGAGGCTATGGCTTGGTATAAAAAAGCTGCTGCTCAAGAAGTTCCTCTAGCGCAAAATAATATTGGCTGGATGTACTATGAAGGCAAAGGTGTCAAACAAGATTATAGTAAAGCTATGAAATGGTATCGTAAGGCTGCTTCACAAAATGAGCCACTGGCTCAAAATAATATAGGCTGGTCTTACTTCAAAGGCTATGGTGTGCCTAAAGACGATACTAAGGCAGCTGAATGGTTCCAAAAGGCGATTGACCAAGGCAATGCAAAAGCTCAAACTAATCTAAATTTACTAATAAAAGAAAAACAAGAGCCTTGTAAAGATGCAGACCAAGTAGGTCAAACGTTTAGAGACAATCAGCTTGCTGCTCGTAAAGGCGATATGCAGGCGCAATTTGAATTGGGTCTAATGTATGAAACAGGTGAGAGCATCTGCCAAGACTACGATGCAGCGGCTAAATGGTACAAAAAATCAGCTGATCAAAACTACGCTAATGCACAAAATAATCTAGCAGCACTTTATGATAAAGGCCTAGGTGTTGAGCAAAACTTTACTAAATCATTGGCTCTATATCAAAAGTCAGCCGATCAAGGCTATGATTTTGCCCAATATAATCTAGCAGTTATATACTCACAAGGAAAAATTGTCCCAAAAGATATGGATAAAGCGATTAGCTTACTTAAAATATCAGCCAATCAGGGATTTGCCTTAGCGCAATTTGATCTCGGCGTAGTATATGAACATGGCACAGGTGTCACTAAAGATTATACTAAAGCGTTTGAATGGTACATAAAAGCTGCAAATCAAGATAATGCAGCCGCTCAGTATAACCTTGGTATCATATACCGCACTGGGATAGGTAGAGCTCAAAATTACGATCGAGCGATGGCTTGGTTTAAAAGGGCAGCCGAACAAGAATTCGCTGCAGCACAAAATAATATAGGCTGGATGTATCAACAAGGTGAGGGCGTCACTCAGGATTATGATGAAGCATTAAAATGGTATCGTAAAGCGGCGAGCCAAGGTAATCCTAATGCAGAGCAAAACCTTATAGCACTGAATAATTTGATAGAGTGTGGTGGTTGTTAGATAGCACTGGCAAGTTGGTAATCGTTATTAAAAGCAATTGGAAAGTTTATGAAGATGTCGTCAACATCAGCAGTTAAATCTAAATGCTACAAGCGTAGCACGCTAAGTTATTCTATATGGTCATTGGTAGTATTTCTTACCACTTCGCTCAGTCATTTAGCCTATGCTGATATTGGTGATTGCTACGAAAAACAGCAAGATACGGAGTATGATGGTAGCTACTATTTTGGACTACCAGAAGATGCACCGCTTAAAAAGGTAGATGGATACTATGTACTTTATAACTCCTCAAATGAGATAGTCCAAGAGCGCTTGTATGATATAAAGCTGTTGGGAGAAGGAAGGGTAGTAGCCAAGCGTGATGGGCTATATGGTGTAATAGGAAAGGAAGGAAATCTCGTCTTTGATTTTGAATATGATGATATCGATGCACTCAATAATAATTTCTATATCGTATCCAAAATTCATAATGGCAAGCAAAATGACGCATTGGTGAAAGTTAGCAATATATTCAATAAAGAGTGGGTATATCCTACGTCAAATGAGTTAGGTACTGACCTGAAAATAACATCGGTATATTACGATATCGATAGCGAAAAAAGCTACTATAAAGTCACCAGTAATATTAAAAATAAAGGTCAACTATCAGGGTTAATAGATGGTACAGGAGCGATATTAGTTCCTATTGTATATGATGAAATGGAACATGTTGAGAGTTGCGAAAATAATAATGTTGCTATGGAGGTTAGGCAAGGCAATCGATCAGGGATTATAGATCGAAATCATAACTTTATTGTACCACTAAGGCAAAAGCAATTTATCGATACGTTTCCTGAAAATCCCAGAATCATGAGAGTCAGACAGTCCCATCTTAATAGCGTAAGATCGATTAGCGATACAGTATGGCACGATGAGTCTTATAACGAAACAGTGATCACCCCCACAGGACAAGTTCTATTTGAGTCAGAGACATCGCTTATTGACGTTGCTGGCGATCTATATCGTTATTCTAAAAACGGTAAGTTTGGTCTTACTAACGGAGAGTTCAAAGATTTATTACCTGCTGAGTTTGATGAGATTGTTTATGATTATGATCGGCCCATTATAGCTATAAAAGACGGAAAGACTGGTATTGTTGAAGTTAGCGAGGATAACCAAAAATTGGTAATTAAACGCTATTATGACTCTTTACAAACACTAAATAAGCAGTTTTTAAGAATAG
>NZ_JBQSVL010000139.1:0-3407 GCF_052376215.1 Psychrobacter sp. AOP7-B1-24 | reverse complement strand
AACTCTCGCGGCAACGCGATCACATGCTCTCTATATGTGCTACCGTTTTTTCGTTCATGCTCATCTGACATTCTCCAAAAGTAATTGGGTTCGCTTTCGGCCCACTTGGGCATATTGCCATGCCCTGTGAACTCTAATTTTTCAAGGTTATCATCGGGCTTAGCATATTTTCCCTCTCTGGCAATATATTGGGCATGTGGCCCTGCCTTGCCTTTGCTCCCAGTACCAACGCTTAATCTCGCTATTGCCATGATTTTTTGCTCTTTTTGTTTTTGTCAGGTGCTAACCTGATTGGGGATTGCAAAGGGGTTTATCCCTTGCCACGCCGTTTCTCATTCTAGTAGCGTTAGCGGATAGAATGAGAAACGTCTAAGCGTGCCCTTGTTCTACTCGAACAGGTTAACAACCATCGGACTACTAAAATAATATCATAATATGTTAGAGTGTTGGAATCTTAAAAAAAATACTGGTAACGGGGTTTTATGATGCGTATCGACACTGAGTACTTAGAATCACTTGTGAGACGTTTTGAGGGGTTCAACAAGCCAACAGACGCACAGCAGTTAATTGTCACTTTAGGCAGCAAACAAGACCGCACAGCTGACGATGATAAAAAGCTAGCGGTACTGCTACGCGCGGAGAAAAAAGCTGAAGAACTGGCAGATGCTCGGGCAAAAACTAGAAAGATGCTGGACTCGGTGAAAGGTGAAGAACGCAAGAAACGGACAAGGCGACAAATAATTTGGGGGTCAGCACTTCTAACAGCAGCACAGGACGAACCACACTTCGCTAGATTAGCTTCATTATTGTTCGATGATGGGTACATAGCGGAAAAAGATAAAGACGCTGTACGAGCCGATTATGAAGCTCTGACAACGTCCTATGGTGAATAATTAGAAACACCAACTTTTAGGGGTCGGCATACCTGTAGCATCACGAGGGGTCGCGTACTCTTTTAAGGTTTCTGCGGGTCTGTATTCTTCTGTCAGCGAGTAGATGCTCTCTTCAGCTGATAGCTTTTTGATGAGATGCTCTGTTTGCTCTTCTTTTTGATGGGCCGTATCTAAAACCTCGGCCCTTTTCGCGTCAGGGTCATCATGTAGCCCTGAGACGTTGTGGCCCATACGGTTGGCTAGGTGCATATATTCTAGGTCGGTAATCTCATGTAGTACGCACAGAGCATGTAAAATCTGATCGATGTCCTGTGGTGTGAGCTGTACTGATTTGGGGGCAGTGTCAATGATGGGGTTGTTCATGTTATTTATTCCCCGTGTTCGTGAATAAGTCACCTTGGCCATTCTTTTTGATGTAGTCGCGCATGAATGCTCGGATAGCCTGAGATGCTGTTGTATCAGTGTTTGAGCACGCATGATGAAAAGATTTTATGAGGTCTTCTTCAACTCGAATTGTGAACGCTTTTGTAGTCATATTTTTCGCCTTATTAAGTACATATTGATTACATACTTAGTATGTACTATGTATGTACAGATAACAAGCGTTTTTATTCAATTATTTTTGTCGCGGACTTTGTACATACAGTGTATGTATCTTTTCATACTCATACTTTATCAGCGTCTCTATAAAGCCCTAGCAGCATTAGGTGTGGGGGGCAGGGTCTAAAGAGTATCTATTCACATTAGGTGTGTGAGTCATAGATGAGAATTGCGACTCTCTTTCAAGGGCTGTATGTATATATATTCTTTCTAATTTAATTTGTTAATTCAGTAAATAGCCTAAGTATATTTATATGCTCTTGGTTGAGCTTGGAGCAGATATCGGACACACTCACCCTAAAGCGATTTCGAGCAATATGCTCATCACTTTAGTGTGTATCCGATTCAATGGTATGCCCTCGGCATCGCTCATCGCGTCAATCGGGTGTCATCACTGTATCAAGCTGACACTGTTAAAATTACGATTGATAGCACCGCCCTAACACGCTTTTAACCGCCATACAGACTGTTCCGCAAGGTATTATCCAATATACGTACTAGGCTGACCTATATGACCACTCATTGCGCTGTCTACTCTGTTAGGAAACCCCTGTAATAGACTTAACCCTGTAGCTGAATGCAGTCGTCACTGATGCCTGCCACCCATTCAGCGGGTACAGTACAGAGAGAGCGACACAAAGAATAACGAACAAATAGGCGGTATAACTAATATTTCGTACTGGGAGTTGAGTTTTGAGCAGAATATGGATAAAATAGCCGTTAAACGGGTATTCATTTACTGTTCAAATAACGCACCGCGAATGCTTATTTGTTCGTTACGGAGTGTTTCAGCACTCTGTAACCGTTAACCTATTAAAGAGGAAACGCCCCTAGGTGTCAATACTAGGGGCGTTTTTTTTGTTGTATGGTCGAGTATTAGCCATGATCAGGCGGGCGTTATCGCCTGTCCTGGCTAATGCTGACCCAATAACCGTAGGGCGTTAGCGTCTCATACGGTGGCCCTTAGTGGGGGTTTGTTGTGGCTCTATGGTTTGTTGTGGCTCTATGGTTTGTCGTGGCTCTGGTGGCGCTCTATGGTCTTTGGGGTTGTGCATCAGGTCGATAATATCCTGATTTTTGGCTACGTTATCAGCACTGGCAAAGAACTCGTACACTCTACGCATGTGACCGCGCACATCTTCACTAGCTAGGCGGTTCAAGTCGTTATCTTCGGCCCATTGATTGATTTTTTCTAGCTGCTGCTCATCAAATTTTTGCTCATTGTCGGGGTCGTTGGGGTCATCTTGTAAGCTCATGATATGGCTGTCTTGATGTCTTGATAGCAAAGGCATTGCTAGATAATGGCTCATGTTCTCACCATCGTTTATACGTGCTACAGCATCGACAATCCATTCATACTCGTATGGTTGGGCCGTTTGGCTCTTCTCTGTGAGTCGTTCAATCTCAGCCCTTATATTAATACTGTCTTTATCTTGTAAGGCTCTTAGATGCTCAGCTTTAGCGTTTAGCCACTCTTTGTATGTTTCAATGACAGATGGCATTTTGAATTGTCGCATAGTGAGATTTACAGGCTCACGCTCGATGCCTTGGGCCTTTAACGACTTCATGCTGATACGTGCGTCACTACCTGCTCGTGCTAGGTGAGCATTACACAGATTCTCCCATCGCTCCCTCTGTGCTATTAGGTCGGCTTTTCGTTCTGCGTGTCCTAGTCCTGTGTTAGCTTTTTTTGCCCCGCCCTTTTCGGGATTTTTTGCGTTATACCGCTTAAAATATTGGTCAGGGTCGCGCTCGATGCCGTCTATCGTTCGCTCTGAGAACATCAAATGGCAATGCGGTTGCTCCAAGCCGTCCAAGGCAGGGGGATTGTGTATTGCGTACTGGTAAGCGTGCTTGTCGCCTATTTCCTGCGCTATCCAATCTTTAATAAGCTCATGACGTTGGTCGATAGTT
>NZ_JBQSVL010000138.1:0-3414 GCF_052376215.1 Psychrobacter sp. AOP7-B1-24 | reverse complement strand
ATTGATAAAACCGTCAGCGACGATAAGCCAGATACTACCAAGCGCGCACCTAAAGCTATACCAACCATGACTGACAAGCAAAGAAACACATTTGCCAATAAGCTGTTAAATAACTTTGATTTTATCCGTGATTATAGTTCTCAAACGATTGGAAAGAGCAGGGAAGAGCTGCTGATATGGGTTGAGCAAGGGTTAACAGACGATGAAACACGTCAAGAGTGGCGCAAATATATATTGATGTCAGGATATGAATTCCCCGATCCACTGAAAAGCTAAAACAGACTGTTATAAGTAGTTTCATTATACCAGTCTGTTTTAAGTAGTCTGTTAATACGTTTTAGGAATGAAGTAGCTGGTTCCTCTAGGGTATATAATTGTTGACAATGGTTATCAATATCATTACTATTTATCGTTTTTTAAAAACAAATGTATATTCTATAGTTTGCTATTTTGAGTTTATTATTTTTTGCTTTAAAGACAGTGTTTA
Organism: Psychrobacter sp. AOP7-B1-24; assembly: GCF_052376215.1. Lineage (NCBI taxonomy): Bacteria > Pseudomonadati > Pseudomonadota > Gammaproteobacteria > Moraxellales > Moraxellaceae > Psychrobacter > Psychrobacter sp. AOP7-B1-24. The sequence continues at coordinate 2,927 of NZ_JBQSVL010000138.1, read as the reverse complement.
ATATTAATCAACTAATCAGTTTATAGAGCTGCCGTTACTGATTTTTTATAATGGAAATGGAGTAGTCAAAAATGCGTGAATTAGAGTTGAAAGAATTGGAAAGCGTTTCGGCTGGGTTTGCTTTGCCAGGAGCAGTTGTTGGAGGTGCAGCAGGAGGAGCTGGTTATGCAGGAGCTATGGCTGCTTCTAACCAAAAACCTACAGCTGTTGGTGGGGCACTCGCTGTAGGAACAGGAGCATTTGCAGGTTTTTTCGGTGGCCCTATGGGTATACAAACAGCCGTTAATGTTATAGGAGCTACTGCCACAGGTGGAGTTGTAGTTGGAGGAGTAACAAAAATGACTGATAAATCTGGTAGCGACTATGGTAAAGATGGTGGAGATTACTAACATGACGCAAGATTTAATATCTATTGCTTATTTCTTAGGTATATTGCTTATTTTAAATATACTCAGTTTTTTCTTTTATAAACATACTGGTTTAATTAAACCGAAACACCTATATTGGTATTTTTTTGTAATTTCCATGATTATTTCATATGTCATCCGCTTTCTTTATTTTAAATAATTAAATAGTTAATTCCAATATACGTATTTTTAGCTATTACTCCTATTCAATAATAGAAATTTTTATAGGTAAGATGTTTAAATTTTTATCCTGAATCATATATTAAATAATTTCTAATTTAGTCAGCCGTGTATTCCTTTAAACCATCTACTGCATCTTTCTCTAAAGCATCCACAAGAAAAGCACCCAGTAGTATTTTTTGCCGTGTCAGCTTCTTATCTAACTTCTGCTTCTCTCTATTTATCTTAAGCTCAAGATCGTTAATCTTCTGCTGCTCTTTCAAATAATTGCCACCAAGTAAGCTCATACCGTATCCTTGAATCACCAAATTATTCATGTACTTAACTATAGCAAATTCGCCAATACCTAACAACAGTTTATGATATAGTTATTTGACGGATGGTTGAGTCCCACTGACTAAGTGCGAGTTTTCGACTTCACAAATGTTTATTACCTACGGCAATACATTTATGAAGTCAAAACATCGGCAGGGGTAAGACCCCCACACCCCCAACATTGCAAAAAGACGCAATGTTAAAAACCTGAAAACAGAGCTTGTAGAAATGGCTATTTTTATCGCATCGACCAAATCAGTATCTCGCAGTAACGGACAAAGTGCCGTTGCCAGTATGAGATATCAAGCAAGGATAGAACTAGAGGATAAGCGCTATGGTAAGACCCATGATTATTCAAAAAAGCATGGCGTGATGAGCGCGGATATTATTTTGCCGTCAGCGTTGACTGCTGCCAACGCTAAAATTTCACGCAGTGATTTATGAAACAAAGCGAAGGCTGCCGAGAAGCGAGTCGATGCGCGTGTTGCTGGTTAATCTACCACATGAATTAAGCGCAGAAGATCGCAAAACAATCGTGCATCAGTTCGCCTAGACGCTTGCAGACAAATATGGCGCTATTAATCGACTAACTGATAAAGAAATTAGGCGGTAGTAGCGGTGACGTTAAACAAATGAATAGAGATATTATTTCATCATTTATTTATATCGAAGCCTTAGATGCCTATATTTCAGACGATAGCCGATCTAATGAAGTTAAGGAAGTCGCTAAAGAGCATCTAGCAGATACTATTAGTAAAACGTGTTATTAGCTTAAACATGCGCTTTCTGACATTCACAGACTATCTTCAAATGAGCGTGAGAAGCACACAGATGCGCTTAGAGCGTCTTTAAGCGCTTCTACTGAAGGATATAGCTCTGAGTTGTCTAAAGACCAAAATACGGCAATATAGAGCTGTATAAGCTCGTTTAATTACAATCAAGATAGAGCTGTTACCAAAAGGGGTGGTTTAAGTCGTTAATTTCTTTTATCCAATCTTGATAAATTACCTAGCTTTTTTCAGCAATATTTTTTTAATCCTTTTAATCCTTTTAATCCTTTTAAAGAGTTTTAAAGAGTTTTAAAGAGTTTTCCGCCCTCTGTAAGCACCGTGATATATAGCTTTCAACCTCTATATGTCTACAAATCCAAGGTTTAATGTCTACAAATCCAAGGTTTAATGTCTACAAATCCAAGGTTTAATGTCTACAAATCCAAGGTATTTACCTACATAGGTGTGATAGTATGTAGCTAAATAGTTTTTAGGACATGTGCTGATGAAAAAACCTCAAGATATGGTTGTTAAAAGTAATACGCTAATTGAAGCCAGTTACTCACTCACAGTTCAAGAGATAAGGCTGCTTGATATAGCTTTGGCTGACTTAGCAACTTATGACGAATGTGAAAAAGACCTTTTGACGATGCACGAGTTCGTGCATATAAGGGCTGATGAATACGCAAAGATATATGATGTTGATATGAAAACAGCTTATACAGCACTTAGAGAAGCAAGCGAAAACCTATTTACTAGATACTTTACTTACAGTGTGCAAAGTGAGAAGTTCCCGACTCACCAAGAGCATAGAAAAGCACGTTGGGTTTGGAATATAGCTTATGTAGAAGGTCAGGGCTTGGTCAAGTTAGCGTTTACGCCTGATTTAATAAAGCTAGCAGGGAAATTAAAAGGCGATTTTTCACGTTATCATTTGAAGCAAAAAGCACCGCTAACAAGCGTCTACGCGCATCGATTGTACGAAATGATGATGCAGTGGCGAAAGTCTAAAACAGTTCCTTCAGTCTCATACAACGAGCTAAGGCACAGGTTTGATATTGATGATAAAGAATATAAAAGAATAGCGAACTTTAAAGCTAGAGCATTAGACCCAGCCATCAAGCAAATTAACGAGCATACAGACATAATCGTCAGCTATGAGCAGTACAAGGAAGGTCGAAAAGTTGCGGGCTTCATCTTTAAATTTAATTTTAAAGACAAGCAAAAAGAACCGATCAAAACTACCATTAAAGAC
>NZ_JBQSVL010000137.1:0-3482 GCF_052376215.1 Psychrobacter sp. AOP7-B1-24 | reverse complement strand
TAATACTGCCTGTGTCCGACTGTATTAAATCAGTAACAACAAAGGTGGCTACTTTGGCTTTTTTATAACCATCAGAGACGGATAAAATAAAGGTATAAGGCAATGTATCTACTACGATATCTTTGAAATCTGCAGCTGCAGCATTATTTTTATTACTTACTTGGGTAATATGTGTTTGTAGCCAACCCTCATAGATAGCGGGTAAGTTGTTTTTTAGGTGAGCAATCAAGCCATTTATATTGGTATTTTCGCTCATGCTATTATCTTCCTTTATGGGATAATATTATTAGTTATAGAGGGAATATCTTATTTTTGGGCAATTATTAAAGCACGCTAAGTATTAACTATATCTTAAAATAATTGGCGATGCTGTGTAAAAAACGCCCCCGTTGTGGGAGCGTTTTCACGTTTAAAATACAATTAGCCGATACTAGCTATTTGGTATAACTTAGATAACATTAGTAATATCAACATCAATATTGACCTGTGTCGCCGAGTCAGTGCTCAGCGCCCACACGTTATATTGTTGTCCATCCGCATCTGATGTTGTGGTTTGAGTATTTACCCACGTTGCCGCATTACCAGAGCCATCTGTATCACTAAGGTCAGCACCAATGACACCCAAATCTACCGTATCATCGTTATCGCCTCTGATATAAATCGAATCTGAGGTTCCTGAACTCGCAATATCTTCCGCTTGTACGGTCAAGGTATTGGCACCAATACCGCTGAGGTCTATGACATCAACTTCAAAGATATCAGATAAGCTGATGGTTTGATCTGCGCTGTCAAAGCTTAAAACGTCAAGCCCTTCGCTTGAGACAGTCAATGAGGTATCAGGAATATCGATAGAAGTTGCATCATCAGCAAGTGTGAAGCTGCTGGCGCTAACACGACCTGCAGATGCCCCGCCCTCAGAATCATAGTCGATCGCAATCTCTAGGTTTGCAGAAGATGATTCGCCATTTGGTGCCGTAATCGTATACTCAAAGCTATCGATATCACCATAAGTACCTGTAAATGTGGCGTTGACCGCATAGCTGTAGCTACCATCAGAATTGATGGTCAATGTGCCATAATCACCGGCTATTCCTGTGCCATCAGTCACTGCAAAGCCATCGACTGCTGATACTACCGTACCAGTAGCCGCCGTATCCGTACCATCGATTCCCAAGTCAGTGATAACGTTACCCGTGACCGAGCCATCAACACCGCCATCTGGGCTATAATTGGTAACCACATCGGACACTGTGCTGATAGATAAGCTACCTAATAAGCTAGCATTTAAAAGCCCGCTAGCATTTCCTAATGTCACGTAATAGGTACCGCCACCATCAAACTCTGGTAATGCCAGATCACTGGCACTCCACGAAGCACCTAAAATATCGCCTGAGCCAACTAACCAATCTGTTTCTGTGTATACCCATACGGCATCATCGCTACCATCTTCAACTCTATAGACTACAAGATCAAAATTGGTATCACCTAACAATGATAAGTTCAGGAAAGCTGAACCAGTGCCATTAACTGTCACTTGCTCAGTCGCGTTATTGGGTACTACAAAAGTAAGGGCATTGTTACTAAGCAAACTTACGTCTATCGTACCTGACAGCACGCCAAGATCTAAAAGCCCTCCTACAGGTTGTGTTTGTACTGTTTGCGTGGTGATGGTAGGCGTGACATCCACGTTTAGGGTAGATTCATTGTCTACAGCCGCAGGTGAGGTTGTATCTACTGTAACTGTTACAGCAGGTGCGTTATCGCTCACATTGTCCACAGCATCTTTAATGTTATAGCTTAGTTCATATGCAGCATCATCTAAAGGCGTTTGCGGCGTTAAGGTATAACTGCCATCGGCGTTTTCAGTGATTACCGCATCAACCACAACATTGTTAACCACCAACTGTAATGTTTCGCCGTCGCCAATAACATTGGCAGCCACTTCAAGGCTTGGCGTGTTGTCGTTTGTGGTGCCATCGTCGGCAATGATTTCTGCAGGTGCTAGTACACCACTGCCGTCATTGGCTACGTTGTCTGTAATAATTGCCGCTGTGGTTGGCGCATCAGGTGCCGTAGCACTGATATTAATCACCAGTTTAGCGGTATCGCTGTTACCCGCTGCACCATTAGAGATAGTGTACTCAAACACATCTGTTTCACCTGACGAAGCATAATCACCATTGGCCGTATAGGTATAATCACCATTTTCGTCAATAACTAGTACACCGTATTGTCCCTGTATGGTAAATACATTAACACCGTCGACAAGCTGAGATGTTGACTCGGACAAAGTATCATTATCACTACTCACGTCCGTCAGCTTAGTGTTGACGGTAACCGTATCTTCACCCAACTCATTCGTTACTGCCCCATCAGGGTCAATCACGTTACCTGTGGTTTCAGTGGTCTCAGCATAATCGAATTCGGTCAATGTGGCGGTAACATCAGTGCTTTCAAGCACTGTTAGAGTATTACTGAGTAATGCTACTGCAACCGCATCCAATACTGGGTCAAGCACACCTTCAAGTAAGCCACCTACTAGTGCATTTTCTTGAAGCACACTTATCAACTCATCAATACTTAACTGATTTGACACTACTAATGCAGCTTCCAAAATACCTGTGACAATAGTTCCCAAACCAGGTGTTTCAGCATTGAGTGAGGTTTCTACTGCATTTAACACAGCCTCTTGGTTGTCAGGTCCTAAAACGATGCCTGAGTCACCCAACTCTGCCAACTCCACATCTTGTACTAAAGTGGTTAATGCACTCTCACTTTTGCGCACCACCACTGTGTAGTTATCTGGCTCTAAACCAGATACCGTTGCTGTCAGTGTATCGTTGCCAGTTACACCCAGTAAATCTAGGCCGATTACATTACCCACCAATGGATCACCGCCAGTCGTACCGACATAAACACGGTCGCCAGCGCTATTGTAGACTTCGATATTGACTGCATCCGCTACTGCGACTAGCGCTGTTTGTTGAACTGCGATACTGACCGTACCAGTAGCGCCTTCACTTACCGTAAAGTCAAGCGTACCATCTGTGCCACTATCGCTTTCGGCGACACCAAGTACGGTGACACTATCGTTATTCACCGATGGATACGTAGTGACTTGTAGCTGACCTAAATCTAAATCATCTGAGTCATCTTGGGCCACTATTGTGGTGGTGTCTACAATGACTGTGGTAGCAGGCGCATTACCGCTTAGGTTACCGGCGTCATCTGTGAGGTTGTAGCTTAGGTTATGCTCACCATCAGCCAATGGCGTGGTTGGCGTTAAGGTCACGCTACCATCGTCATTGGTCACAGTGTCTGATGCTACCACCGCGCCATCAATGATTAATTGCGGAGTGCCGTTAGCCACCTGATCCGCAGGGACGGTCACACTTGGGGTATTGTCGTTAGTAACACCGCCATCAGCGATGGTTTCTGCAGGGTCAAGCACATCACCGCTGCCGTCATTGGCGACGTTGTCA
>NZ_JBQSVL010000136.1:0-3534 GCF_052376215.1 Psychrobacter sp. AOP7-B1-24 | reverse complement strand
GGGGCCATAGCTCAGTTGGTAGAGCGCCTGCCTTGCACGCAGGAGGTCAACGGTTCGACTCCGTTTGGCTCCACCATATAATAAATACGCAATAGAATAAACAGAATTAAGTAATCGGACATGATTATTTACTTCTGTTTTATACAGAACTTATGACTCGACGAGAGCATAGGAACTATTTAAAAACATAGATATGAGTCTGGGTTAGGAACACGTGTTCACGCGTTGTTTCTAACCTTAATAGCTCACCTCTTAACGACATCAGTTGTTATCCCAGGGGTGAGTTATTAAAAAAGTAAAGAGAACTGAATCAAGCGTATAAAATTAGGTGATATCGTTATCATAATTAGATTGTATGACACTATGAAGTCGAAAGACTACTTGGGGTTGTATGGTCAAGTAATGAAGCGCACATGGTGGATGCCTTGGCAGTCAGAGGCGATGAAAGACGTGACAGCCTGCGATAAGCTTCGGGGAGGCGGCAATATCCTGTGATCCGGAGATTTCTGAATGGGGAAACCCACCTAGCATAAGCTAGGTATCTTGTACTTGTACAAGAAGCAAACGAGGGGAAGTGAAACATCTCAGTACCCTTAGGAAGAGACATCAATTGAGATTCCCCTAGTAGCGGCGAGCGAACGGGGAGAAGCCGATTAGTGCTAATGTAGAAGAACAGCGTGGGAAAGCTGACCGTAGTAGGTGATAGTCCTGTATTCGAAACATTAGCGTTAACATATTAAGTAGAGCGGGGCACGAGAAATCCTGTTTGAAGATGGGGGGACCATCCTCCAAGGCTAAATACTCCTGACTGACCGATAGTGAACCAGTACCGTGAGGGAAAGGCGAAAAGAACCCCTGTGAGGGGAGTGAAATAGAACCTGAAACCGTGTGCGTACAAGCAGTGGGAGCCTACTTGTTAGGTGACCGCGTACCTTTTGTATAATGGGTCAGCGACTTATATTCTGTAGCAAGGTTAACCGTTTAGGGGAGCCGTAGGGAAACCGAGTCTTAATAGGGCGTCTAGTTGCAGGGTATAGACCCGAAACCGAGTGATCTATCCATGAGCAGGTTGAAAGTGCCGTAACAGGCACCGGAGGACCGAACCCACTGTCGTTGAAAAGCCAGGGGATGACTTGTGGATAGGGGTGAAAGGCTAATCAAACTCGGTGATAGCTGGTTCTCCCCGAAAGCTATTTAGGTAGCGCCTCGGACGAACACCATTGGGGGTAGAGCACTGTTTCGGCTAGGGGGTCATACCGACTTACCAAACCGATGCAAACTCCGAATACCGATGAGTGATATCCGGGAGACACACGGTGGGTGCTAACGTCCATCGTGGAGAGGGAAACAACCCAGACCGCCAGCTAAGGCCCCAAATTCCTAGTTAAGTGGGAAACGAGGTGGGAAGGCATAGACAGCTAGGAGGTTGGCTTAGAAGCAGCCATCCTTTAAAGAAAGCGTAATAGCTCACTAGTCGAGTCGGCCCGCGCGGAAGATGTAACGGGGCTCAAACTAGGAGCCGAAGCTGCGGATTTGAATTTGTTTTCAAGTGGTAGGGGAGCGTTGTGTAAGCCTGTGAAGGTGTGTTGTAAAGCATGCTGGAGGTATCACAAGAGCGAATGCTGACGTGAGTAACGATAATGCGAGTGAAAAGCTCGCACGCCGGAAGATCAAGGGTTCCAGTCCAACGTTAATCGGGGCTGGGTGAGTCGACCCCTAAGGCGAGGCCGAAAGGCGTAGTCGATGGGAAATCGGTTAATATTCCGATACTTGTTTATAATGCGATGGAGGGACGGAGAAGGTTATGTCAGCCTGGCGTTGGTTGTCCAGGTGAAAGGATGTAGGTTTATAGCTTAGGTAAATCCGGGCTATTCTATACCGAGATCTTATAGCAAGTCTTACTTGTAAGACGAAGTGGCAAATACCATGCTTCCAGGAAAAGCTTCTAAGCAATAGTTATAAACGAATCGTACCCTAAACCGACACAGGTGATCAGGTAGAGAATACCAAGGCGCTTGAGAGAACTCTGCTGAAGGAACTAGGCAAAATGGTACCGTAACTTCGGGAGAAGGTACGCTGTTGATGGTGATAGGACTTGCTCCTTGAGCTGTTGGCAGTCGCAGATACCAGGCTGCTGCAACTGTTTATTAAAAACACAGCACTCTGCAAACACGAAAGTGGACGTATAGGGTGTGATGTCTGCCCGGTGCTGGAAGGTTAATTGATGGGGTTAGCGTAAGCGAAGCTCTTGATCGAAGCCCCAGTAAACGGCGGCCGTAACTATAACGGTCCTAAGGTAGCGAAATTCCTTGTCGGGTAAGTTCCGACCTGCACGAATGACATAATGATGGCAGCGCTGTCTCCAGCAGAGACTCAGTGAAATCGAAATCGCAGTGAAGATGCTGTGTACCCGCGGCTAGACGGAAAGACCCCGTGAACCTTTACTACAGCTTTACATTGAACTTTGACCTGACTTGTGCAGGATAGGTGGGAGGCTTTGAAGCAGACACGCTAGTGTTTGTGGAGCCAATCTTGAAATACCACCCTGGTCATGTTGGGGTTCTAACTCAGGTATAACAATACCGAGGACAATGTATGGTGGGTAGTTTGACTGGGGCGGTCTCCTCCTAAAGAGTAACGGAGGAGTACGAAGGTGCGCTCAGACCGGTCGGAAATCGGTCGTAGAGTATAAAGGCAAAAGCGCGCTTAACTGCGAGACCCACAAGTCGAGCAGGTACGAAAGTAGGTCTTAGTGATCCGGTGGTTCTGTATGGAAGGGCCATCGCTCAACGGATAAAAGGTACTCTGGGGATAACAGGCTGATACCGCCCAAGAGTTCATATCGACGGCGGTGTTTGGCACCTCGATGTCGGCTCATCTCATCCTAGGGCTGAAGCAGGTCCTAAGGGTATGGCTGTTCGCCATTTAAAGAGGTACGCGAGCTGGGTTTAGAACGTCGTGAGACAGTTCGGTCCCTATCTACCGTGGGCGTTGGAAATTTGAGAGGATCTGCTCCTAGTACGAGAGGACCAGAGTGGACGAACCACTGGTGTTCGGGTTGTCATGCCAATGGCATTGCCCGGTAGCTACGTTCGGATGGGATAACCGCTGAAAGCATCTAAGCGGGAAGCCCACCTCAAGATTAGATTTCCCTAAAGAGCCGTTCAAGACTAGGACGTTGATAGGCAGGGTGTGGAAGCGCAGCGATGCGTGTAGCTAACCTGTACTAATTGCTCGTTTGGCTTGACCATACAACACCCAAGTGGTTTGTATCAAGTCTAATTAATCTGTCATAGACAGAACATTTCGATATCACCTTTAACCTTGATTCAGTTAGGTTAAGTGATACTTAGTCAAATAAGTAAAACTAAAAACAGACTCATATCTAACCCCCTTTGCTGACGACAATAGCATGATGGCACCACCTGATCCCTTCCCGAACTCAGAAGTGAAACATCATCGCGCCAATGGTAGTGTGGATTCGTCCATGTGAGAGTAGGTCATCGTCAGCTCTCTATTCCTGATTAGCCCCTT
>NZ_JBQSVL010000135.1:0-3577 GCF_052376215.1 Psychrobacter sp. AOP7-B1-24 | reverse complement strand
AACAACGATATAAGAAATTATTATTGCGCTTGATAAGACAGTTTCACACCAGCAATAAAGCCATCATTATCTTGGAAATCACCAACTATTTTATCAGTTGGTAACGCGCCTTTAGCATCACCGAACCACAAATATTTGCCACCAGCTGATACTGCCCAATTTTTAGTGACGTTATATTTTGCGCCAAGACCAACACTGTAGTAGCCTTCGATAGGACCAAGCGATGTTACAGGATTACCAGCACCACTATCCCAACCAACTGTACCACTAACTGCTAATGCTGGTGTCATACGCTTAGCTAAACCAAGCTCTACTTGCCATTGGTCATCATCATACTCAACCAAATTCAGACCATCAGGTCGTTCAGCATTTTTACTCACTTCATTGTATAATGGCGGTGTGATGACAAAATCGCTCCACGGTACCCAGCGTACTTTAGCAGTGGCTAGTGTCGTAGGGTTAATACCTGTTTGGAAGTCAAAATTGACAGATTTAGGTGTTGTAATTTCATAATCACTCTTTTGACTAGCTGACAGCGCGCCTCCAGAAATAATAGATCTGATAGGATAGGTTTCAGCTATATCTACATTATGTTCAATCTCAGAACGGTACGTCAGCGCTGCTTTTAAAGCAATCTCAGGCTTGTAATAGGCAACACCTGCTATATAACCATAATCCATATCAGGGTTACTAGTCGAAGTGTAACCACTAGCAGGGCCGTATGCCAATCCACGTAGCTTGGTTTCTGCTTGGATACGCTGTGCCACTGGGCCACCATACACTTGGAAGTTTTTATTTTCACCGAACTTCACACCAAGTATACCTGTCAAGCTTTGACTACGTACTTCGACGTTAGTATTTTCACCAGCGGCACTTGTCTCAGCTGTGGCTATCGCACCCGCAGTTGGCTGATCAACTCCGTCAGCTACCAACTCACCAGCAGACTCACCTAAATTATCGTTTGCCACAAAATTACTTTCAGTATACTCGGCAGCAGCACCGAAAGGTTCATCATATAAAACACCAATACTAAACGTATCATCAATATCAGTTTTTACACCATAACGAAAAAAGTCATAAGGCTCAGCGATATCACCTGTTTTATTACCACGTTCATAATCATTACTATAAGGATTAGTATTGGCAGTATCATAACCACTCACATCGGCATCGATATAAGTATAAACGGCTTCAGCATAAGTGCCATCTTGAAAGAAAGCGGTGACATCTTGACCAGAACGATCAAGACCAGCTGCATTGGTGACGCTGGCTATAGAAAGGGTAGCAATCGCTACTGCGAGGGTTTTCAAATGAAAGTGATTGCGCATTGTGTATCTCCAACGATCCTTGTTGTATTACTACTTCAATAACCAATATATGGCATTGCTGCGCTTAACATTGAGGTTATCAAAGTCGTGTCCTAACTTGAATACTAATGCCTTTTAGACACTAAAACAACAAACAAAGCAGTTTATTTCCCAATTATGACTGAACAGTATAAATAGCATATTAGTACTTGATTTTCTAATAATATATATTTTATAGCACTCTTAACATTATCTAGACACAGCTAACGCTTGTAAAATCCGCAAAAACTAGAGGTAATAAAATTTTCTATAAAGCTGTTACAGGTAGCAATATGTGCACAAAAAAAGCGACCCGTATAGAGTCGCTTTTTTTTCATTGCCAAATATATTACTTAGCAATATAACCATCATGGAACACAATCATGATGAAACTTAATCATGGTGAAATTTAGTCATGGTGAAACTTACTTTGCTTGATAAGAAACTTTCATACCAACTACAAAAGCGTCATTGTCTTCAAAGTTGCCAACAACATTTTTGGTCGGCACCTGACCATCAGCATCACCAAGCCATAGGTATTTACCACCCGCTGAAACTGCCCAGTTTTCTGTGACATTATACTTAGCCCCTAAACCGGCACTATAGTAACCCTCTGTAGGGCCTAATGAGGTCACAGGATTGCCAGCACCACTATCCCACCCAACGGTACCACTGACCGCTAAAGCTGGATTCAAACGTTTGGCAAGACCTAGCTCAACTACCCATTGATCTTCATCATAACTGACTAACGGTAGGCCGTCTGGTTGATAAGCAGCGTTCAGTTTACTAACGTCATTGTATAGTGACGGTACAATTGAGAAATCACCCCATGGCACCCAACGTACTTTTGCAGTTGCTAATGTCGTTGGATTGATACCCGTTTGAAAATCAAAGTTGACTGACTCAGGGGTAGTAATATCAATATCACCTGATCTTGGACCAAATCCAGGGAAGCTTGCTACTGCAGGGTAACTTTCTGCAGCATCAGCTGTATGTTCAATCTCTGAACGGTACGTCAACGCCGCTTTTAGTGCAATTTCAGGCTTACTGTAGGAAACACCAGCAATATAACCATACTCTTGATCTGGGCTGATGTGGGTCGTATAACCATTCGCAGCACTATAGGCTGTACCGCGCAGCTTTACATCAGCTTTAACACGCTGGGCCACTGGACCGCCATATACTTGGAAGTTTTTATTTTCACCAAATTTTGCACCGACGATACCGGTAATACTCTCAGTACGGACTTCTACATTCGTACCTTCACCACTAGCGTCGACGAAATTGTTGTCACCACTATAGTCAGCCGCAGCACCAAAAGGCTCATCATATAAGATACCAACACTATAAGTATCATTGAGGTCTGCTTTTACACCGTAACGAAAGAAATCATAAGATTCGGCGATGTCACCAATTTTGTTACCTGCCACATCATTACCTGTCACATCAGCATCGATGTAAGTATAGACAGCCTCGGCATAAGTACCGTCTTGTAAAAATGCAGTAATATCCTGACCTGAACGATCAAGGCCAGCAGCACTAGCAACACTAGCAACAGAAAAAGCAGCAACAGCCACTGTTAGATTTTTGAGATGGAAGGTATTGCGCATTATATGTCTCCAAACGTCCGCATTGTTTTACTGCATACCGGTTTTTTGTGAGTAAGCAGTATCCTAGATGGGGAATAGTAATGATTTTTAAACATTAAAACAACCGTAAGGATACATTATTTATTCTGTATGACCAAGTAGTCATTGTTAGATATGTATATCCATAAATAGAAATATACTCGATTCATGTTGAAAATTTTTACAGACGCACCATCAGTGCTCTGATCAAAGAATAAAACACACTCTAGTAATGAGGTGGTCTATCTGCCATCACATCAAATGGCGCAATACCACTGTCTGTATCTTGATCCTTAACTTGTTTATAAATCAACTGCAGCTGTCGTTGTAATGTCTGAATATCTTTATCTTGCCGCGCAATCACTTCATCGAGACGATCGACTATTACCTCAAGATGTGCCATGCTCATTTGCAGGTCAATAACCTGCTGCATTTGTGATTCAGCCTGCACAACTGAGTCATCAGTTTGAGCATTATCTTCAGCGTTGTTTTCAGCATTGTCTTTAGTGTTAGGTGGATTCATGTCTTTCTCTGGGTTATCGTAAATATAAAGCTAGGCATGTCGTCAATCAGCACATTGATACATTTAACGACCTTAAATAT
>NZ_JBQSVL010000134.1:0-3754 GCF_052376215.1 Psychrobacter sp. AOP7-B1-24 | reverse complement strand
TAGCGCAGCGGAAAAAGGGGTCTCTAGGGAATGCTGGCTAAAAAAATATGAACTGTTTTATTTACTTTTTTATACTGACACAACATGGATTTTTTGGCTAGATAGCTATATTTGACTGGGTTTGCAGAAGTTAAGATTTTAATCGGTAATAGAACAAACTAGGACGTTATAACGCAAACTAATCCGTTATAGCGCAATTAGAGACGTTATATCGCAAACTAATTTTTTTGTAATTTTTGAATAGTTAGCTGATGCTGGTTTTATAGGCGCACTAAGACGATATAGCACAAAGTAATTAGATATACAGCGTACTAAGACGTTATAACGCAAACTAATCCGTTATAGCGCAATTAGAGACGTAATAGCGTACTAAGATTAGCTTTATGTATTTTTGAACTGTAAAAAATGATTTATATCTTTGTTCGTTTGAGTTTGATCCTCTAAAGTTATCCACAATCAAAATTAAAAGTTCTGTAAAAGAAGGGTTTTTATTTAGTAACTTGTTTAACTCTTGTTTAACTCTTGTTTAAGGAGCATTTTTAACCTTTAAAATCAATTACTTACGAGCTTAAAAAACAGTAAATGAAGCGAGAAAACAGTAAATGAAGCGAGAAAACAGTAAATGAAGCGAGAAAACAGTAAATGAAGCGAGAAAACAGTATAAAAATAAATATTGTTTTTAAAATTGTTTTAACTATAATAGTATTTAAAACTGGTTATTAACAAGCAGGTGAGAATATGGAAAATTATATAGTCAGTCAGTCTAACGATTTAGTTTTAGCAACGTATACGATGACTACTAAAGAAAAACAGCTGCTGCTTGCGTGTGTTAGTCAGATAGATAGCAGAGAGGGCGCACGCGAAATTACCAAGCAAACAAAATTTACTATTACAGTTGAACAAATTAGAGATGTTTTTTACAACAAGGGCAACGACAAAAACTTATTTAGAGATTTGAGTGAAGTTAGCGCACGACTACAAGATCGTAAAGCAACGATACATATAGCCGAAGGAGACAAGCTAGTAACCAATTTCGTGAGCGCTGTGCGATTCCAAAAATTTAAAGGGCGCGTAATACTAACGTTCGCAGAAGATATTCTTCCTTATTTGACTGAACTAAAAGCTAATTTTACAAAGTATCGCTTGATTGAAATATCGCAATTATCGAGTACGCACGCGATACGATTGTACGAATTAATTGTGTGTTGGACGGGCTTATTTACATACAAACAAGAGTTTGAATTAGACGATTTTCGGTACGTCATGGGCGTTTCGGGAAAATACAAGCAGTTTGGACAGCTTAAAGAATCTGTGATAGACAAAGCTATAGCCGAAATAAACGAACACACTGATTTTAATATTAGCGTCGAATATCGCAAAGTTGGACGTACGTTTGTAAGTATGACATTAAGATTTCACAAAAAATCATTAGCAAAACTGGAAGATAAGAAAGGCAAAATTTCAGAAGAAATGCTTAGTGCTATCGTACGTTCAAACCAATTCGAAGCTGATTATAATGATTATCATCGTTTGAGCGGACAGGGTAAGCGCGATAGAGACGCATTCAGAAGTGAGATGAAGAATTTTATTGCTACGTACCCCGAAGATTTTGAGGAAAAGCCCCTAGAAAATTATTTAAAATAGTAGCGGATCGCTCCGCTACGCTGCTATTTCGCTTTATATTTTTTGTACAGCCTACCGCTGCGCAGCACTGGTGGTATGGCTTCAACGGCACAGCCCATAAGGATCAGAAGCATGAAACCAACAGTAGAATATACAGAAGATAAAATCTATATCAATGACGGTGTTGGCACTTACTCAATCACTCGTAGAAACGATGATATAGATAACGTGGAAGTTCAAGCCACATTGGATATGATAGAGCGTGATCGCTTTTACAGTTCGGCTAATTTTGTCGATGACTTTAACAAAAACCTCGAAACGGTAATCCTTGCTACACGCGGCGGCGGTAGCGGTGCTAGGGCTTGTAGAGATACATTGCTGAGCTTATACAATGGCTCAGCATACAAAGCCAACTTGTCGGATTGGTACAGCTTAGACAGCAAAAACAAAGCCTCTTTGCTCTTTGTTTTAGAGCATCAGACAGCGAATAATCGTCAAGATATTGATTTATATTTACCTCAGTATCAAGACGACTTCAAACGCATGAAAAACGAAATCTCTGAAGATTAGGGTCGATATACATGCTTTTTGGGGGCGTTATCGCGCACTGGTAGCGTCTCTGTGCTCTTCTGCTGCGTCTCGGCAGTAATAACGGGCTTAACAGCTATATTTAGCGGTGGCGGCGCTATAGCGTCTTTGTATAGCTCTTTGTTTTGCTCCGTCTTGATCTGCATACCGATTTCATAATTATTGTCATCTTTAATTTTCCGTCGAATGCGGCTGTTATCGTATTTCTCATTAGCTACAGCGGTAAAATTTTCAGGTGTGAAATCCTTATTGTATATACCGCCTTCAAGTCTTATTCGTAAAGGCTTTTGGTTTTTATCAAGCAATAACGGGTGTGAGATGGTGATTGACTTGTTCGCAGTGTTTTCAAGAATAAGATCCAAGCCCGTCGTCAGTTCATGCACGACGGCTTTTCTGTCGTGTAGCTCAGTGTTGCGCTCGCTAAGCATTGCTAACATGTGACGATGAATAGACGCTCGCAGCTCATCACGTCCAGCGAGATCAAGCTCGCTTTTTTTGCTATCTTTTTTCGCTGTTAAGTCAAACGGACTGGGCTTCGGGGCAGAACCTAAATATTTATTGATTTTTCTATGTCGTCTTGGATCGTTCGGGTCAGCTACAGCATCACCTTTCAACGTTTTTAATTCCCTATTTATAATATTTTTCCATGCATTCACGCGGCGCAGGTCTGTACCCGCGTAAAACGGCTGTAAGCGCTTTCCTGTGCGCAGCTCATGACACGGAATCACAAAATTCAGCTCTAGACGACCGCTCCGCTCTGTTCCTTCGATCTGTTTGCCGTCTGCATCAACGTCAAAACGGTCTTTATCGCTGTGTTCTATCCATAATATGTCGTACTGGTCGGGGTCTAATCCTGGGAACAATGTCGTTTCAAAGCTGCGCATTATTGCTAATTTATCAGTTTCGCTAATCTCGTCTGCACGCTCTGCGAATGACAATACGCCGCTTGTATATTTGTTCTCAAATTTAGTCGCATTGATTAAATGTTCAGTAATATCAGGGTCTCCAGACAAAACTCGCGCAAACTTGCGATCTTTCTCAGCACCTAAAAAATAGTTAATAGGCTTGCTTCCGCGTTCTTTTGAACGTCTAAAAAATTTAACGATCATCTGAATTATCCTTTATCGCATCGGCAATATTTTGATCAATTAATTGTTTAAGCATCAAGCGAATAGCAGAAATCTCATTCAATACGTTTTGATCCAGCGATTTTTCAGTATTAACGTAACGCGCAAGCTGATTTAAGTTACTGCCAATACGACCAATATTTCGTACCAGCTCCGCATCTGCTTGATGAGTTGGAACAATGTCTAGAGCAACTTGGCGCAGCCAACCTGCAAAAGTATTTCCACTTTGACGCGCTAAAACTTTCTCATATTCACTTTCGTTAAAACGAACTTTCGTTACATTCGTTCGCATCTTCTCATCAGATAATTTGTACTTTTTATGCGTAGTCATAATTTGAAATCCTTGCGCAATGGCGGTTTTGGTTTTTGGGGGTCGGGGGGGTTTCCCCTTCGCCTGCACCCTAGAACCCATTTTG
>NZ_JBQSVL010000133.1:0-3852 GCF_052376215.1 Psychrobacter sp. AOP7-B1-24 | reverse complement strand
CTGATAATTTTTTGTAGTTAGAGTGACTTATAATGAGCATTCCAGTCTATTTATCTCATGCAAATTTTTTGGAATGCATATTATAAGAAACTGTTATATCATATCTATGCAGTTATATGACATGCCTGTTTTGCTAACTTTACTTTTTTTGACTTAAGTGTTGACAGTTAAAAAAAACTGCGTATAATATGCCCTCATCAACTGACAATAGTTACTTGATAATTAGCGGGAATAGCTCAGTGGTAGAGCATAACCTTGCCAAGGTTGGGGTCGAGAGTTCGAATCTCTTTTCCCGCTCCAAATACTTAGAAAGCCTCACTTAACAGTGAGGCTTTTTTTTGTCCAATTTTCGGGAGTTGTAGAGAAATTCTCGAGATATTTTTTTTAATATAGTTAAGCTTATCTACTCAGTCAAAAAGCTTGTTTTCAGTGCGGTGCCCATTTGGTGCCCAAACCGTGCCCTGCCCTAAAACTGCGTATACGTATCTGACCACAACCTAGGTATTTTTGGTTCAAAAACCATCATGACACCTAACCTAGTGAATTTGGCACTATGCTGATTTTTGAACCCAACCTCAATTCAGCAAAAAACGTGTTTTTCAGAGGCCTAAATTTTCCGAAATCCATTTCAGATTTATAACATTCAAAATTAATTGTCGCTTAAACAGTGATGACCACAACCTAACATTTAAAAGTAATTAGACCGAGTAAAATATGTATCGGCGCTAAGCTTAATGATTTTTCAAGACACTTCGAACAACCATCCTAGTAAGCATTCTAACTTTCTTTTGAACTCTCTTCCTCACAAACTTCATCTTCTTCATAGAGGATAATATCGCCGGGTGTGCAATCTAAAAGCTTACAAAGCTCATTTAATGAATCAAAGTCTATTCTAGTGACTTCATTATTGTACATTCGATACAAAGTAGACCTTCCTAGTTTAGACATCCTGTCAGCATCAGCTACACGGATGCCTCTTTGTGCAAATAAAACAGGTAAATTGAGCTTAATCATATATAAAATCCCTAAAGTGATAAAAAAGTGCTTGCAAGTGATAATATTTATAGATAATATGTACTCATTAGTGATAACTAATCATTCACTAATAGTAAATTTATTTCACATGGAGAACTATTATGTCACAGACTTATCTCACTACTCAAGAACTCGCGGATCGTATCAAATACGACGCACGCACTATTCGCAATCAAATGAAGGACACTGTCCTAATTGAGAATATCCATTACATACGCCCTTTTGGCGGTCGCAAGATTTTATATGTATGGGAGCGTATCGAAGAGGATATGTGCAAACCTGTTATGAGTGCGATCAATGGTATGGCTTTACAGTAAGTTTTATTTGAACAAGGAGATTAACAATGGCATCAGTAAGAGCAAGGCGTGGCAAGCTATTCATAGATTTCACATATATGAATATTCGTTGCCGTGAGACAACAAACTTCCCTGATACTCCAGCAAACGTTAAAAAGCTGGCTTTAGTAGCAAAAAAAATGGAAGCAGAAATCACCCTAGGCATCTTTGACTATGGCGCTTACTTTCCGAAGAGTACACGTTTAAAAGAGATGACGGCACTGGCTGATAGAGCGGAAGCTTGTATCAGTCGTAACCCAACCTTTAGGCAGTTCTCAGAGATTTGGTATGAGGAGAAGAAGATTGAATGGCGGCCGAGCTATCGGCAAAAGACGCAGATTATTTTAAATAAGTACTTGTTACCTGAGTTTGGTGGCAAAGCAGTACATGCCATAAAAAAACCAGACTTGCTGACCTTCCGTAGCTCTCTCGCCAAAGTTCGTTACGGTAAAGATGGTCAGTCAAGTCTGTCAGTAGCACGAATCAATCAGATCATGATACTTCTTCGTATGATACTAGAAGAAGCGTCAGATCGCCATGAGTTTGAGATGCCTTATAAAAATATTAAGAATCTCAAGCAAGCTCGTCCGGATGTGAATCCTTTTACCTTAAGCGAGGTATGGCTAATTTTAAAGCATGTCCGTGCTGATTATAAGCCCTACTACACCATCCGCTTCTTTACCGGGATGCGCACCAGTGAGATTGACGGGCTTAAGTGGGACTGTATTAACTTTGATCGACGTGAAATCAGTATCAGAGGAGCATTAGTAAACGGTGAGATGGGTCCGACTAAGACGTTGGGCTCGCAACGTGATATTGCGATGTCACAGTTAGTGTATGACGCCCTGCTGGAGCAGAAGACGCGCACCTTTGGTAAGTCAGAGTTTGTGTTTTGCAACTCACAAGGCAATCCAATGGAGTATCGCAATGTGAACAGACGGGTATGGAAACCCACCCTTGCCCTACTCGGCCTCAAACATCGGCGGGCTTATCAAACTCGACACACGGCAGCGACGCTATGGCTGGCTGCTGGTGAAAACCCTGAGTGGATAGCACGGCAGATGGGTCACAGTAGTACGGAGATGCTGTTTCGGGTGTATAGCCGCTATGTGCCTGATATCACCCGTCAAGATGGCTCAGCAATGGATAACTTACTGCTTGCGAGTAAGGAGAAGTTAACCAACGCATCAAATAGCTCTGAAGGTGAAGCACTCATCAGGAATAAACAGACTGACAAGGAGACGTCACAATGACAATTATCAATTATGAGGAGCTGTTTGGTGAGTTTAAACCTGATGGTGCAATCAATGAGGATGCGAATGTTATCGCTAACTCATTAATACGTGATCTGTGTATCTCCTCTGGTCATAATCTAGCACGCTTCTTAGGAGTGAAGCGGTGCTTTGATAACGATATGGCGATGCGTGTATGGGTACAGAAGCGCTTGGATGCTCAGGATGGGTACTTTGTGGAAGACATGAGCAGTAGGCTTCAGAGTGAGCTTTATGAGCTACTACCGCACTCTAGCTACGGCAGCTACTGAGGAGAATATGATGAGTGTAAAACTTCAGCCTAATATGACGCAGAACGCACGAGATCTAAAGATCTGTGAGGATTACTGGTCATATGATAACGAAAGTGACTATATTGCTCATGTAGAAACCATCTGTGAGAAGTATGAAATTAGTCCACAGGTACTGTTCGAAACAATCGGTGAGTGTTTTGCTTATTTAGATGATGTGCGATGCGAGTACTGTGGTTATGTGTGCCCTTTACAGATACCAGCAGACACTCCATATATGCGGGCAAAAGACAGTTGGTTATGCGCAATATGTGAGCATGCTTTGTGGCGGGCAGATAAAGAAAATAAATGAGTGTTAGCCATCAAAAAAGCCGAGCCTTTCCTAAAAACTGTGTAACTGCTTATAATCCACTAACTGGAGAATAAGCAATGACTACTCAATCTGACCTTAAAAAACTGGCCGAGCAAATGGCTGGTAGCATGAACAGCTTTGATGACATCAAAGACTTCCAAAAGCAGCTCATGCAATCCTTTATCGATACTGCCTTAGAGGCTGAGATGGAAGACCATCTTGGCTATCCCAAACATGAGAAGGCGGATAAACCTAATAAGCGTAATGGGCACACTAAAAAGACCGTCCGCAGTGACACAGGCGATCTTGAGATATCTACCCCAAGAGACCGTGATGGCGTTTTTGAACCTACACTTGTGCGCAAGCATCAAACCCGTATCTCAGGGCTTGATGATAAAATCATATTTCTTTACGCCAAGGGCCAAACCACCACCGAGATTGTAGAGAGCATTAAAGAGCTCTACGATGTCGATATCTCAAGTAGCTTGGTTTCAAGAGTCACCGATAACATATTAGAGGACATCACCGCTTGGCAGAACCGGCCATTGAGCAGTGTTTATCCTATCGTCTATCTAGACTGCATTGTCGTCAAAGTACGTCAAGACAAG
>NZ_JBQSVL010000132.1:0-3862 GCF_052376215.1 Psychrobacter sp. AOP7-B1-24 | reverse complement strand
AAGTTTTATATCTATTTATAACCGTTTAGTGACATTTTGTCGTCTATGTCTATTAGAACCTACTGAACACAAAATACCGATTATTTATATTTATTGTTGCAATCGCCTATTAAAACAAGCTTTATACTACAATTTATCAAGTTAATATAATAAATATGTTTTGATGTCTTGTGATTATAGCAGGCTAATCCTATAATAATAATTGATGATTTTTAACCAGACGCAAACTTTTATTTCTAATACATTATGATTAGGTCAGGCAACTTTTATTTATAGCTCGCTAAGTAGCTAAGGACATCCTCTTGAACACCACAAACTTAACGACATTCGTCACCGTTATGCATACAGGCAGTATTTCTGGCGCCGCAGAAAAGCTGTTTATCACTCAGCCTGCTGTCAGTAAACGCATCAAAAATTTGGAAGATGAATTTGATATTACCCTGTTTGATACAGTAGGCCGCGGGATCGTGCCGACCCAAGCTGCTAATGAGATGCTACCACACGCTAAGCGTTGGTTAGAAGATTATGAGAATTTTAAAATCAACCTACAACATTCTCAACATATCGTGTCTGGAAAACTGGTCATTGGTACTAGCCATCACATAGGTTTACATCATCTAGCACCTGTACTCAAACACTTTATACAAGCCTACCCTGCAGTGCAGTTAGAGGTTCATTTTGTCGATTCAGAAGCCGCACACAAAGCTGTATTAGACGGTGATTTATCATTGGCCTTTGTCACGTTACCACCTGTTTACGATAAGCGTTTAACTTATCACACCCTATGGTCAGACCCTCTCTACTTTATGACGGGTACGTTATCACCTCTAGCAACGAAATCTAATGTCACCTTAGAACAATTAGCACGCTATCCTGCTATTTTGCCATCTGCCAATACCTTTACCAGTCAAATTACATTGGCTGAATTTGCTAAGCACAATCTAAAACCTTATGCCACCATGAGCACTAACCCTCTTGAGTCTATTCGTATGTTGGTTTCTGTTGGACTTGGTTGGTCAGTATTACCACAAACTATGGTTAGTCAAGATTTAGAACGTATTGACATGGCTGACAATATTGAATTACAACGCCACCTAGGCGTGGTTATCAATCCAAAACTAACACAATCTAGTAGTGTAACAGCGCTACTAGATTTGCTCGCACCTATTGAGTAAAAGTTACTAAACTGTGCTCGATCTTTCGAGCATGGCACTGATAGAAGCTAGTAGAGGCTAGTTTTAGACAGTTTGACATCAGAAGCAGTAGGGCCTGTTGTTTTAAACGTCTATGTTTAATACATTAAAATGGTAAAAATACCTCTGTGATCTGATGTTAAAACTGTCTCCTAGATTTATATAAGAGTCGCATTTTAATCTCGTTAAAGCTCACGCATCACCGTCATTTTACGCCTTATATAAAAACGTTTTAATGATCAGAAGTGTTTATTAATGAATATTAAACACGCCTGATTTATAACGATTGTGCAATGATTTTTCAGCACAAAAAGGGCGCTATTCGCATTTTTGGCACTCATACGCTATAATAGCTTTAAGATTGTCTCTATAACAAAAACTTACCGTAAAGATACTGATAGTAATCACATCGAACATCTTTAGTAATATATGATGTTTAATAGTAGCTTTGATGGTTTTAAATGATTGGTTATACAGGCGGTTTATATTGATATATAACTAGCAACTGCGAGAAATTAACACAGATAAAGAAAAGTGCGAATTTTTATCGCTTTCAGAGTATTGCTCAATTGGTATTAGCCCCAGAACAGCATCAATCATATAAAACTAACAGCAAATATTGAATAAAAGCCATTATGTCCTACTTAATGGCTTTTTTTCTTTAGATATTGTTTAGGACATCTTCTTACGAAAACTTAATTTTTAGAGTTAAAATAATTACAGCCAACACTGTTGGTTAAGGAACATTTATATGAACGGAGTTTCTAGTGGCGTGCTAATATCACTTGGCGCTTATTTTTTAGTGATGATAGGGATTGGCGTTTATGCTTACTTTAAGCAAGCCAATGACACTGAAGGCTATATGTTAGGAGGACGTAATTTAGGACCAGCCGTAACAGCGCTGTCGGCAGGTGCCTCAGATATGTCAGGTTGGTTATTACTTGGTCTACCCGGTTATATGTTTGCCGATGGTGTGGTCAGTATCTGGATTGCCCTTGGTTTAACACTTGGCGCATTATTGAACTATCTTATCGTAGCACCACGCCTTCGTGTTTATACCGAAGTCGCTGACAACGCTATTACCTTGCCTGATTATTTCGCCAACCGATTCGAAGACAAGTCGCACATGTTGCGTGTTATTTCTGCACTCGTCATCATTTTATTCTTTACTGTTTATACCGCAGCTAGCTTAGTCGGTGGTGGTAAACTCTTTGAAAGTTCGCTGAACCTATCTTACAGTACAGGCCTTTGGGTCACCGCAGGTGTGGTTGTCGCATACACTTTATTCGGTGGCTTCTTAGCTGTTTCAATGACCGATTTTGTGCAAGGTGTCATCATGCTATTTGCGATGGTGATTGTTCCTGTCGTTGCGTTTACTGACTTAGATGGTATTTCAGCCACTACTGAGGCAGTTAGAAATATCGATCCAAACTTACTGAACGTTACTAGTGGTATGAGTGTTATTGGTATTATCTCTCTAATGGCATGGGGTTTAGGCTATTTCGGTCAGCCACATATTATCGTACGCTTTATGGCAATTCGCTCAGTTAAAGACGTACCTACTGCACGTAATATTGGTATGAGCTGGATGGTTGTCAGTCTTGTTGGTTCACTAATGACTGGTTTTGCTGGTCGCGCCTATGTACAAAAGACTGCTATGACACTAGATGATCCTGAAACTATTTTTCTAGTATTTACGCAGTTTTTATTCCACCCACTAGTATCAGGCTTCCTATTAGCAGCTATTTTAGCAGCCATCATGAGTACTATCTCATCGCAATTATTAGTAGTATCAAGCTCACTAACCAAAGATGTATATAAATTATTCTTTGATAGAGAAGCACCAGAAGCTCGTCAAGTATTGGTAGGCCGTATATCAGTTATCATCGTTGCTATCGTTGCTATTATGCTAGCGTCTAATCCAGAAAGCTCTGTATTGAACTTGGTTTCTAATGCATGGGCAGGATTTGGTGCAGCCTTTGGGCCATTGGTTATCTTCAGCCTAACATGGCGTGGTATGAACCGTAACGGTGCTGTTGCTGGTATGGTCATTGGCGCATTGACTGTCATTTTGTGGATTTATGGTCCTTTCGAAGTCAATGGTACGGCACTTAACAGCTGGTTATATGCTATCGTTCCAGGCTTTATATTAAGCACTATCGCTATCTTTGCCGTTAGTATTATGACTGGTGGTCCAAGACCTTCTGTCTCTGCAAAATATAAAGAGATGGAACTAAACATAAATCAGTAAGCTGATAATTTATCTTGTCGTAACAAAAAAACCTCGTCATTATTGACGAGGTTTTTTTTGGTGACTAGCTCATGTTAATCATTCATAAAGAGGCTGTTTATCCCTACAACGCTTTTAGATAGGACTTAATGTAACAATAATGCGTTTGTTTGCCTTAACGAGTATTATCACACACTGCTTATATAGCTCTAGCGTCAGCTCGTAGAGAAGGATTGAACGTCTCATCATGGCAATGGCATATAGTCCAAAGAACTCTAAGTAAGTAAGATAACACCGTAGTGGTTTAGTCGTTCACTGACTATAGTTACTGTGATAGTCCGATAAGCCTTGAAGCTTGTCGTTATTAATTAAGGCAAAGGAAACCACTTCAAAATCCATAAAAAAATCGACCTTGTATAGGTCGATTTTTTATTATATA
>NZ_JBQSVL010000131.1:0-3864 GCF_052376215.1 Psychrobacter sp. AOP7-B1-24 | reverse complement strand
CATTTTGAACAAACAAACGCTATTTTAATCAAACAAAGACGATTTTAAACACACAAACGCCAAAATAACCAAGTTGTTTATCGCTAAAAGTCTGAATACGCGAAATGAAGCCCTGAGCATCTTTAATCGGGCAAATTCATTGTCATTTTGAACAAAGAAACGTCATTTTGAACAAAGAAACGTCATTTTGAACAAAGAAACGCTATTTTAAACACACAAACGTCAAAATAAGCAGGTGAGTTATTCACTACATTTATAAAATTCTGTACGTTTATCCGCGACATTTTTTTGAAAATCCACTTCTTCTTGTTGGGTGATTAATCCGCTCATACTACACCCCATAATCAACCCCTGAGCAAATCCGAATAACTGCTCAAACGTGGTTATTGAGTTGTAATGAAAATCAGTAGTAGCAAGAATGTTAATTTGCATTTTTATTAATGTTTTGGCTCTCTCTCTATCTGACATATCAACATTACCAACGAACAAATGAGGCGCGTTTTTGGCCATATCATCTGCTATTTTTGCCCTATCCTCTGCCGATGTGCGTTCGAGATATGCCGCTATTTTTTGCATTTTGTCTAAGTTCATTTTTATTAACCTATGATATTAGTAGTCTAAATATTCTCTGATCGGGCGCTTCTTAAACTGAGAAGCGTCTTTTTTAAGGCGATTAATCATCTCAAACTCCCACCCTTGCTGTGACTGTCCAGCTGGGCTAGTGGGGCTTACTAGATGATTGTATTCAGCCATAAAAGCAGGGTTGCGAACGATACGCCCTAATTGCTTGTCGCTTAGCCCTTCAGTAGTGAACATATCCGCTGTGTCCCTGTCTCTGACAACTTCTTGCATTGCATTTTTTGGCTGTGCTTTAGTTAATACCTTAAACTTAAAGCCTGCTATAGCCACGCCCTTTTTAACCTGTTCGTAGCTGATTTTTAGGTCTGATTTTTCATTAATTTCATTAACCGCATTATCAAGAACACGAGCTTTAAAGTTGCCCATAGTTTTATAATCGTTGACACCTAAACCTAGCTGTTCTCTGAATGTTTTAAGTTCAAATAATGAAGTTTTTTTAGCGGTTTTCCATTGCACTAACAACTCGTAGAGTCGTACTGAATAAATGCTTTTTAATTGTGATGTTTGCCGCAATAGATATTGTGTAAAGTACTTCTCAAGACCATGAATTCTAGATATTTCGGTTACAACGTCGTAAGTAAAACAAACCTCTATAGCCGCCTCATTATCTAAGTATTTAACACGCTGTAGCCACCGAGACTTTACAGGTTTGCCGTCTATATCATCTATAAAAGTAAAACGACGTTCGAAAAGCGTTTTCTCTGCGTCTAATATGGCTTGCCGCGCCGTCTGCCGTGATACACCAAACACGTCCGCATAGCGTGATGCTGCTATGATTAAGGGCTTGTCTGTACTTAGTCCTTCGCCTGTTTCTCGTGCATCAATAATTGCTAGCTGAATAATCCGAATTTCAATCAGTGATAGATTTTGTATAGCCATATTCAAACGATTTGACTTAACTACTGTGTCAGTTGCCATATATTCCACCTTAAACCGTATTTATATACATATATTACACTATGTATATAAATATACAATAATTTATTATGTATATAATTGACAGGTAAATGTATATGAACTGACAGGTAAATGTATATGAACTGACAGGTAAATGTATATGAACTGACAGGTAAATGTATATGAATGGGCTCGGAAAGCTTTATGATACGTGGCTTACAGCAAGCTTAAAAGCTTTTAAAAACATTAAAAACATTAAAAACCTTTTTGGTTGTTGATAACTAAGAAAGACAAAAGATAAAAAATGCCTAAAAAATAATTCATTTTTACGGTAAAAATCATCTCATTTGCTAACCGATCGCATAACGCACTGGAAACAAGAAAAAATATTAACTACGGTCGTCTACGTCCTCTAGGTGCTATAGAAACGCTCTCATTGGCTGCATTTGACGTTTTAGGGCTATCGCCTACAATATCCCTAGTCAATTCGTTTAAATCGCTCTCAGCCTCAAATTTGGACGTTTTAGAATAGTTCTGCTCCTCTGTCTCAGGGTCGTTTATGAGTTTAACGATATGTTTATGGGTCTGAGCATTATCTGCATCACTAAAAAACGTTGTAGTAACTCTAATATCCTCTCTGAAATCCCCCGTTACTAGGCTGTTTTCATTAGCGAAGCGCTCTAAAATATCTTTTTGTCTATCCGTATAAGATGATGACTCATTTCTACGACTGGAGAACAGTAGAGCTGTTTTCATGGTTAGTCTGTCAACCTCACCAATAACTCCGTTAATTCTTGGTTTTCTGTATCGAGCATTTCTATCCGCTCGTTCTGACGCTCTATCAAAAATGATTGTTCGTTCGTGAAGTTCTGTAGCTCGCTGTTTTCGGTTATCAGCGCTTGTTTTGAGCTGCTGCTCATAGGGGTTTGGGCGTTCTGATCTTCTTCTAACGCCCTGTCCAATGCGGCTATTAATTGATCTTTCCTGTTGATTTGCTTGCTCAATTTGTCGTTGAATGTATGCATCTCCAGTACTGATTGCATCAATCCATCGTTGGCTGCGCTCAATTTGTTGTTGGCTGCTAGTAATTCCGCTATTTGCTGTTTGCTCAATATGGGTTCTGTTTTCATTGTCTATAGTCCTATTATGCTGATGTCGGTAGATGGTTTTTATTGGCTGCATTTCGTCTAGTCGCCCCTCTGATGCCAGTTTCTTATTCTCGGCTGCTAGGTTTTCGTTTTTGCGTACTAGGGCTGTCGCATCTTTACCCAAATGTATGCCAGGCTTGATTTCTAGCCCAAGCTCGCGGTAGCTCTTGTGGGTCACTGGTGCTAGATTATGACGTTCTAGGCTCTGATTTTGTATATCTGCCCACTGTTCCCGAACACCTTTGAGCCAGTCGCGGTTTTTCTCTAAGAATTTTTTCTTACGAGCTGTGTCTGATAGCTCGCTGTTTGACTTGTCGCCTAGCTGCAATTGATCGCCTGAGAGTACCAATTGACGACTAAGCACCACAACATGCGCGTGTATGTTGCGCAAATCACCACCCTTGCTGTTGTCAGCTGCCTGAGTATCTGCGCTCATATCCTCGCCCTGTTTGGGGTCATGGACAAAAACCATGGCAACCACGCCCTGTTCCTCCGCCTGTTGTTTAGCGAACTCTTGAAACGCTTGTATGTTCTCCGCTTGGCTCAGTTCATGCGAACCTGCTAGGACATATTCACTAGCGAGTTTTGCGGCGGTTTTCATTTTGCCGCGTTTGGTGGTTTCGCCCTGCTCAACAAGATTGGCGACCTGTTCCAGATTTAGGTTTATTCCGGCTAGGTTTAACTGCTCGGCTAATTCATCAGGTAGTATAATTTCGCTGTGTGCGACATCGGTTTTTTTGGTGTAGTCGTGAGTGGTCGCTTTGGGATTTAGTTTATTGGTATCGGTGAATTTTGCCCCAGCTCGATAGGCAACCGCCGCCACCAAATTATGGTTATTACCTCTGCTAATAGATTTTTTTTCTAGTCTGTAGATAGCCATTTTAGCCCTCGGGTTTTTGGGGTTTGGGGTTTCCCCAACGCACGTTTGAGAAGTGACAGAATACCACACGAAGTACGGTTTTCGGTCACTTCTCGTAACTGCGCTCTTAGTCAGAGGGACTAAAAGACAAAAAAAATAGGAAATATGAAAAACTGCGCTCTTAGTCAGAGGGACTAAAAGACAAAAAAAATAGGAAATATGAAAAACTGCGCTCTTAGTCAGAGGGACTAAAAGACAAAAAAAATAGGAAATATGAAAAACTGCGCTGTATTTTTAGCTTCAAAATAAACAAAGAAACGT
>NZ_JBQSVL010000130.1:0-3958 GCF_052376215.1 Psychrobacter sp. AOP7-B1-24 | reverse complement strand
CAATGACGCTTTGTGCAATTGATATATAGTTGGTACGATTTAAAAGCGGTACAAGGCAACCGAGTGTGGATGTATATGTGATACTGTAAACAAGGTTAAGGCTATCACTTTTTTATAGGATATTACCTATATATTACTAAGTTCATCCGCAAAACAGATTGCATGGAGGTTGTACTCACTCGCGCATCACCATACAATAGGCAAGCATAACCATCAGGCACATTGCCATATTATTTTTACTTTATTAATGACAGTTGTCTTGCGAGGTAGCTTTGAACGCACGCCCTGATAATACCAGTGACCAATCCACGATAGATAAATCAGATACTACCAATTCAGCAGGCTCAGTAGGAATCGTCACGCCTCAAATGTTTCATTTCGCTGAACCATTGACCTTGGAGTGCAACCGTACTCTACCCTCTTTTGACCTGATTATTGAAACTTACGGCACGCTCAATCAAGACAAATCCAATGCTATTTTGATTTGTCATGCGTTGTCTGGCAGTCACCATGCCGCCGGTTTCCATAGTCCTGATGACAAAAAATCGGGCTGGTGGGACAATATGATTGGCCCCAATAAAGCGATTGATACCAATCAATTTTATGTAGTCTGTGTCAATAACATTGGCAGCTGTTTTGGTTCAACTGGCCCAACTTCTATTAATCCAGAAAGTATCAAGTCAGGTCATAGTGCCAATAGTAACGACAGCAACGACAGCAATGGCAGCAAGCCACAAGTTTATGGCCCTGATTTTCCACTCGTTACGATTAAAGACTGGGTAAAAACCCAAGCCATGCTGTCAGACCGTTTGGGTATCGATGTTTGGCACGCCATTGTTGGCGGTTCAATGGGTGGAATGCAAGCAATACAATGGTCTGTCGATTATCCAGATAGACTAAAACGATGCGTGGTCATTGCCAGCACACCTAAGTTGTCGGCGCAAAACATTGCCTTTAATGAAGTGGCGCGTCAATCTATATTGTCTGATCCTGACTTCAAAGATGGTCGCTACTTACAAGCAGGCACTTACCCTCGCCGTGGTCTGATATTGGCGCGCATGGTTGGTCACATCACCTATTTGACCGATGATGCGATGAAAGCCAAATTTGGCCGTGATTTAAAATCTGGCAAATTCATGTACGGCTATGATGTCGAGTTTCAAGTCGAGAGCTACTTGCGTTATCAGGGCGAGCGCTTTAGTGAAAATTTTGATGCCAATACTTACTTGCTAATGACCAAAGCCCTCGACTATTTTGACCCGACGCGCGGCTATGCCAGTGACTCAGATGAGCCCTCCCCTCTACCAAAGTCGATACAGACCACTGCATCTACTCTAAAAACAGCTGATATAGATAACACTGATAATGCAAAACGTTCAGATGCTGAAGATAATATTACAAATTCAGACAATGATATAAAACAAGCCCGCCACCAAGAACTAATGGCATTAAAAGCGGCTTTGGCGCATACCCAATGCCAATATTTAGTGGTATCGTTCACAACTGACTGGCGCTTTTCGCCAGAGCGTTCACAAGAAATAGTAGACGCATTGATGGCCACAGGAAAACCTGTCAACTATATCAATGTTGATGCACCGCATGGTCATGATTCTTTCTTATTTGATATTCCACGTTATATGGGTGCCGTTAAAGGGTTTCTGACCGCACCATTTATTTCTGGTAAAAGTACCGCCAAAGGAGAGCGCTCATGAGAATGGACCACCAATTGGCTGAGCGTTGGATTGCCCCGCAGTCGCATGTACTAGACTTAGGCTGTGGTAATGGTGAGCTACTCGCGCATTTACAACAGAGCCGCGGCGTAACTGGTTACGGGCTTGAAATTGATGAAGAAAAAATCAATGATGGCATCGCTAAAGGCTTGTCTATTATTGAGCAAGACCTTAACGATGGCTTAGCACGCTTCGCTGATAACAGTTTTGATACCGTGGTAATGGCACGTGCGCTACAGGCCGTTAAATCACCCGATGTGTTGTTGCTAGACATGTTACGAGTTGCCCGTGAAGCCGTGATTACCTTCCCTAACTTTGCCCATTGGCAAAACCGCCTGCATCTCGGTCTAAAAGGTATGATGCCTGTGTCAGAAGCATTACCCTATGAGTGGTTTGACACGCCAAACATACATCTATGTACGTTTAAAGACTTTGAGAAACTGTGTGCCAAACACGATATTCAAATTATCAATCGTTTTGCAGTGAGCGACTCGAACAAAGGTCACAGCCCATTAATGACCACTTTAATCAAACAAGCACCCAATTTATTGGCTGATGTGGCTATTTATAGGGTAACCAAACGTACATCGAGTTAGCACTCTACAGATATTTTTTTGTCTTTATGAATAAAAACTTTAGTATCTGATTAACTGTATGATTTTGTTACAAACAATATAGGGGTGATTGCCGTTAACTTAAGTAATTAATATTTGAGTTTCGTAAACTTGGGTGGTAAGCTAGCAAAATAGTGTTGGCGACCTCTCAATTTTGACCACTCATCGCTTTGATTAAGGTGGGCTGATACACAACTATCTATTATATTGCTAACGATTAGGTAAGTTTATACTGCAAATGCTGCCTAATGGTTCTCACCGTCTAAATCCTTTTAGCGGTGCAACTTTATTTGCTTATTAACTGCCTAGTTTTGGAGCTGCTATGAAATTATTAAAAGCTGCGTTGTTTACTGCCTTGTTTTCTTGTGCAGGTCTTGCCAACGCTGAGTTAATATCAAACGTACCACTTGATACGTCACGTTTTGAGCTGATGCCTATCAGTGAATTATCTAGCCGTGCGGCTCAAGGTAACGATCACGCCCAATTTTATCTAGCCAAGCGTTTACAGAAAGGTGAAGGCGTTGAACAAAACACCCAACAAGCCATCCAATGGTACACCAAAGCAGCTGAACAAGGCGTCGCTCCTGCTCAGTTGAATTTGGCTATTATGTATCTGCGCGGTGAAGGCGTTAAACCAAATCTCCAACAAGCCCGTGTTTGGTTAGAAAAAGCCGCCATGCGTGGTGATAACCGTGCCAGCTATACGCTTGCTTTGTTAGATGAAAAACAAGAGAACCTTGTTGATGCTTATAAATGGTACGACTTGGCTGCCCGTGATGGTATGTTAGATGAAAAAGTCCGTACTAAAGCACGTGGCAAAATCGGTCAGTTGGCGTTGAACTTATCAAGCTCAGACATCGCTAGCGCTCGTAGCCAAGCGGATACTTGGTTCCAGAGTAAGTAAACGCTAATTTTTGCTTTACGCAGTAAATTCAAAAAAGCTCAGTATTTTACTGGGCTTTTTTTTGTCTAGAAAACATGATTATTATACCATTCACAAGAATACGATTAGCTGTGTCAAAATCGCTTAGCCTACAACGTGTAGTGCTTGCACTCTTTTTCCTTGCTACTCTAATTTTTGTGAATGGTATTACTTCGCTAAAAGACAAATTAGCGTACTAAAACTTGTTATTATCAGAATAGTATTTTTCAACATATAGTAATTGTAAGGGCAGCATTATGAGTGGAACGGCTAAAATACTTATTTTAGGCAATGGCTTTGACTTAGCCCATTTCTTGCCTACCAAATATGACCACTTTATGCATGCCATGCGTAATGTGGAAAATTATGATAAAGATACTCCAATGACTTTTCAGGAGTTATATACAGACTTGATAAGTAATGAAAGTTACTTCTTTGAGAATACTATCAGATTGTATAAAACTGAAGACGCTACCTTACCGTTAGAGGAAATTAAAGAGCTTCAAGATAGATTGAATAAGAATGGTTGGTTTCAATACTTTAAAAGCTATATTGATAGTGGTATTGAAACATGGATAGACTTTGAAAATGAGATGGAGACAGTGTTAGATGCTGTCTGTTATATAATATCGGAGATAGAAAAAAATATAGAACACCTTCAGCGTCTTCCAAGTGTTGATAGTTTAATTTTA